>CAZXAI010000309.1:0-1507 GCA_964638265.1 uncultured Zetaproteobacteria bacterium | reverse complement strand
CGCAACAGAAAACGCACCACTCGTTTGGTCGTAGCTGAAAACAGTTTGTCGGTATAAAAGCTGCCGGCGATGCGTTTATTGGCTTCGCTCAAGGTTGGATACGGCGCAATCATGGATGCCATGGCGCCGATTTTCAGTTTCTGGCTGATAGCCAGAATCCAGGGCTGAATCAGCTCACCGGCATGAATGCCGACAATACTCGCGCCCAGAATGAGCCCTTTTGGCGTAGTAATGACCTTGATCATGCCCTCGGTACGCTTTTCGGCCTGGGCCCGGTCATTCTCCTCAAACTGCCAGCGCAGCACCCGATGCTCACGGCCTGCCTCAATCGCATCGGCCTCGCTCATACCGACATGAGCCAGTTCCGGATCGGTATAGGTTACCCACGGCACGGCAGTATAATCCACTTTAGCCGGCAGCCTGAACAGCATATTCCTGATCACAATACCGGCATGATAAGCAGCCATGTGGGTGAATTGGTATGGACCGGCCACATCGCCAACGGCAAATATGCGCTTATTGCTGGTGCGCAGGCGGGCATCGACGCCTACCCCTCCGGGGCTGTATTGCACACCGGCTGCTTCCAGATTCAAGCCGTTCACATTGGCGCGACGGCCGGTTGCAATCAGTAAATGCGAACCGACAATGCACTGCTTGCCCGGATCCGATTCACAACGGGCCGCAATGTGACCATCTGCCGTTTTCTCCAGTTTCAGATTGCGTCCGCCCTCTATCAGATTGAGTCCTTCGTCCTGCAAACGCTGAATCACAATCTTCGTCAGTTCCGGATCATCCTTAACCAGCAATCGCGCCATTTCCATCACCGTGACCTCAGCGCCCAGCCTGCGATGCGCCTGCGCCAGTTCCATACCAATCGGGCCGCCGCCAATCACAATCAGATGTTTTACCGGTTCCGCGTTGTCAAAGATGTTTTCATTGGTGAAATAATCGACCTGATCCAGCCCGTCTATGGGGGGGACAAAGGCGGATGAGCCGGTTGCCAGGACAAAATATCTGGCCCGAATACGCTGGTCGCCGGCAACGAGTGTTCTCTCATCCTCAAACCGGCCTGCCGCCCGAATCACATTGACCCCGAACGACTCGAATCGGGATTGTGAGTCATTCGGCTCAATCGCGGCAATGACACTATGGATATGATCATGCATGGCCTGCCAGTCCACCTCGGGTTCGGGCAAGCGAACACCGAACTGGCCGGCTTCACGTGCGGACTGGGCCGCATGGGCGGCTGCCAGCATCGATTTGGACGGCACGCAGCCGGTATTCAGGCAATCGCCGCCCATTGCCCCCTTTTCCACCAGCGCCACCTTCGCACCCATCTGCGCCGCCCCGGCCGCCACACTCAAACCACCGGAACCCGCCCCAATCACACACACATCGACTTCCATCATATCCAGTCTCCATTTGTTGAAAATTTCTTATAGACCACCGGAACCAGCGCCAGCAAGGCCAGGCCGGCGAAGGCCGCCATGATCTGCGGTGTCATCAC
>CAZXAI010000308.1:0-1532 GCA_964638265.1 uncultured Zetaproteobacteria bacterium | reverse complement strand
TCGTGATCGCGGCCTGGATTTTAGCGGCGTGCGCCTGAGCGATGATGCCAACGATATTGTCACTGCGGATGATATCGATCTGGTGGTCGAGTTGATCGGCGGTTATGAACCGGCTCGCACATTTGTGGCGACGGCGCTGCAACACGGCAAACATGCGGTGACGGCCAACAAGGCGCTGATCGCCAAACATGGTGAAGAACTGTTTCAACTCGCGGCGGGCAAGGGTGTGGCGGTTGGCTTTGAAGCGGCAGTCGGCGGCGGTATTCCATGTCTGAAAGCCCTGCGCGAAGGCTGTGCGGCCAATGCGGTGGAGTCGGTGTACGGTATTCTCAACGGTACCTGCAATTTTATCCTGACCAAGATGGAAAACGAGGGTGCGGATTACGCCGATGTGTTGAAAGAAGCGCAGGCGCTCGGTTATGCCGAGGCCGATCCCACCTTTGATGTGGAAGGCATCGACACCTCCCACAAGCTGTCCATTCTGGCTGCCATGGCGTTTGGCTCGAAGATCAAATTCGATGAAGTGTTTACCGAAGGCATCAGCAAGATTACGGCTTCGGACATTGAATCGGCTGCCGAGCTGGGCTATCGCATCAAATTACTCGGCATCGCCAAGCCGCACGGCAGGGATGGCATTGTTGAGCAGGTCGAGATGCGTGTGCATCCGACGCTGGTGCCGGTTGATTCCCAGCTGGCGCAGGTATCCGATTCCTATAATGCCGTGCAGGTATCCGGTGATTTCGTAGAACATACGATGTATTTCGGACGCGGGGCAGGCGAGCGTCCCACGGCATCGGCCGTGGTGGCCGATATTATGGATATTGCCCGTGTGGTTCCCGATGGGGTGAAACATCTGGCGCCGCCAATGGGGTTTGTGGAATCGGAGCGACGCGATCTGGATACCCTGCCGGTGGCCGATATCGAGTGTGAATATTATATACGCCTGATGGTGCAGGATCAGCCGGGCGTGATTGCATCGGTCACGTCGATTCTGGCCGATCATCGCATCAGCCTGGAAGCGATGAGCCAGAAAGAACGCTCAGCAGCCAACAGTGTGCCGGTGGTGATGCTGACGCATGAAACGACCGAGGGGAATTTACAGGCTGCGATTAGCCGGATTACCGGACTCAAAGCAGTGGAAGAAGATGTGCTGATTCTGCGTAAAGAATCGGCAGTCGCATAAAGGAACTTATCATGCCCCGTTACGAAGGAATTATTAACCGCTACCGTGCATTTTTGCCGATTGGCAAGGACGATTCGGTCATCACCCTGTATGAAGGCAATACGCCGCTGCACGAATCAATGAATTTGCGCAATGCCATTAACCCGGAACTCAAGCTGTTCCTCAAATTCGAGGGCTTGAATCCGACCGGCTCATTCAAGGATCGCGGTATGACCATGGCAGTCACTCAGGCGTACAATGCCGGCTCGCGTAAAATTATCTGCGCTTCCACCGGCAATACCTCGGCCTCGGCGGCAGCTTATGCGGCCAATTGCGGCATGGATGCCTATGTGCTGATTCCCGATGGCAA
>CAZXAI010000307.1:0-1536 GCA_964638265.1 uncultured Zetaproteobacteria bacterium | reverse complement strand
GCATCGCCGCAGGCCATAATCAGCGAATCCATGCGCCGCATCTCTTCGTGCAGCAGGCCGACCGCATTTTCCAGATGGTCGGCGCGGAAGGTATTGGAGCAGACCAGCTCAGCGCACTGGCCGGTATGATGCGCCGGGGTCATTTTGACGGGGCGCATTTCATGCAGGCGCACCGGCACGCCGCGCCGAGCCAATTGCCAGGCGGCTTCCGAACCGGCCAGGCCGGCGCCGATTATCGTTACTGTTTGGGGAGGTGGTGTCATTTCAGTCATGGCCCGAAGCTAGCCAGCAATCAACTTAAACCCAAGATCCGGCATTGCCATACAGCGCATAGCTCACCTGGGCAGTCAGAGAAGCCCTTTGTAGCGGTAGCGTTCCAGCATGGTTGCATTGCCCATCAAACCACCGCTATGCACATAGAGTATCGTGCCTGCGATTGCATTGATATGTTCAAACAGGGTGTGCCACATCAGAGCGCCATAAATCAGATCAAATTCGATGCCGGCGTCTTTCAGTTCCCGGTATATGGCGAGAAGTTCGGGATACGGTTTGGCGAAATGATGCTTTTTGCTGTTTTCCAGGATGTGCAGGTTGGCAGGCACATCGCCCAGACAGGCCATTTGGGTCATCAAATAATCTGTGTCACCCACTGCCGGCGTGGTCAGCACCTGGGCATCGGGCAACGCCGTGGCCAAATAGAAAGCCGTTGTGCCGGTGCCGGACGGGGTAACGATATGGATGCGATCAATCCCGTGCGCACGCCGCCATTGACCGATCTCCTGCGCCAGCTTGTCGATGCCGCGTTTCGCCATCGGATCTGCGCCGCCCTGCGCCACCAACAGGGTTGAATCATCACGCTGCGATTGCAGCCTCTCAATCGCATGCCGGTATGCATCATGCGCCACTGCGTGCAATTGCATGCCTGCTGCCAGCGCCAGAGCCAGATTGCCGGTCGGGTTTGTTTTCAGGTGATGCGGGACATATCTGGCTGTGTAGTGGAATTGCCAGCCTTTTTGCTGGCACAGGGCTGCAAGCGACAGCATGGCATTGGACTGGGTGCCGCCGTAAGAGATGATATTCCGGTATTGCTCTGCCGGGGTCTGGATCAGGGTATATAATTTACGGTATTTATTGCCGGACAGTAGCGGATCAATCAGGTCGTCGCGTTTAACGAAAAACGATCTGCCCCGACACATAAAGCGGTCGATTCGGGATGCTGTCAATGTCTTCGCAACATCTTGCTGAACCATTATGCCTCCAAAAAAACAAAAATCAGACTGGAACCCTGCCGGATTTAAAGCAGGACTACCTGAATGAATCAGCGCCCGCTATGCTTGCTGCCATGCGATATTCAACATTATTTATTCCTACCTTGCGAGATGATCCGGCCGATGCCGAGGTGATTTCCCATAAATTATTGCTGCGGGCCGGTTATATCCGTCGTGTCACCTCCGGCGTGTACGATTATCTGCCGCTGGGCTTGCGCGTATTGCGCAACATCGAAGCGGTGGTGCGCGATGAAATGAACCGGGCCGG
>CAZXAI010000306.1:0-1577 GCA_964638265.1 uncultured Zetaproteobacteria bacterium | reverse complement strand
CACTGTCGCATCAGGGGGAATTTACCGGCAAACCGGAAACGCGTATTTATGCGGATGATATGCAGGTTCTGAAGATCAATGCCAGTCGCAAATTTCCGTCGCCGGGCATGGCGGAACAATGGTGTGGCTGGCAGCTGGGTAAAGAAATTGATTATCAGCTGTATCATCCGGAGCGGGCATGGCTGACGATCAATATGGATGATGGCTGGCGTACGGCCAATGTGACGCCCCGTCTGAATCCATTACACAGGATTGATTTTTCGGCGCTGCAGACCGGCGAATGCATTGCCATGCTGGACAAGGTAATGGCGTGTTATATCGGTTTTGCCAGCCGTTTTAATCTGCGGCTTGATGAAGGGCTGTCCAATTTTGCCATCCATGCGCAACAGATCGTGTATCTGGATGATGATATTTATGGCTGGGATCATTTTGCATCATTCTCGGCCATGTTGGCGAACTGGTTGAGAAAATCAGCCGAGTTGTCGCTGGATGTCGATGCCTGGCATCAGCTGGGTCAGCGCTTGAAACCATTATTGAGTCAATATTCATCCGCCGCCGATGATATGGTGTGCGCCGGTGTTGAGGATCAGATCGTGGGCCAGTATGAACCGATGAAGCAGGCCTTTATCTATGCCTTGCGACCAATATATGCGCCGGCCACAGGCACAACTGCCAGTGAAATATTCGCACCTCATGAACCCATTGGCCTGCTGGCGGATGTGCATGCCAACCTGCCTGCCTTTGACGCAGTGCTGGCGGCGCTGGATGAGCGCGGCATCCGCCAATATATGATGCTCGGCGATGTGGTCGGTTATGGCCCGAACCCGAAGGCGTGTATCGATTTGATACGCCAGCGCAACATCTACTGTCTGCGTGGCAACCATGATCATTATGTCGCCCATGAGGGTGATGTCCGGGTGGCGATGGGCATGATGGCCAAGCGCATGGCGGACTGGACAATTATGCAACTGGATGCGGCGGACAGGGCATGGCTGGGCGCACTGCCGGTGCGTTATCGATCAACGGACTGGATGGCTGTACATGGTGCGCCGGTAGATAAGAGTTTTTTCAATGCCTATGTCTATGATATGACAGCGGAACGCAATCTGGATTATCTGTCCGCCTCGGATATCCATATATGTTTGCATGGGCATTCACATATTCAGGGGGCGTATGCGCTGGATGGGGGTGGATATCAGCCTTTTCAGTCTCCTGAACGGCTGGATTTGCAGTATCTGGAGGCGGCGCTGCTTTGTCCGGGCTCTATCGGTCAGGCGCGCGGCGGAACGGCCATGGCTCAGGCTGCCGTGTTTTACCCGGATCGCCTCCAGGTGGAAATGCTATCCCTGCATTATGATGTCGAACCACTCATTGCCGACATGCAGCGGCATGATTTCCCCGTCGAACTAATCGCCCGCATTCGCGAAGGGCGGTAAGGGATAATCCCGAACCAATTACGTCCGACAGATGTTTCTCTTTGGGGCAATGGGCGATAGGCTGCGATGCATGCATGAATCGGATATTGCTATTCGCCGTCTCTGTTATCGCCTGAATCGTCAGGGCATGCTGGAACTGGA
>CAZXAI010000305.1:0-1577 GCA_964638265.1 uncultured Zetaproteobacteria bacterium | reverse complement strand
GCGGCCTGAATAATTTTCTGCGATACTGCGCCGCCGCTGGCAGAGCATGCCGGTGAATGACAGGTAGAAGGGCATCAGAATCATGGCTATGAAGTACAATACTGACGATCTCCGCATTAGCGGCATGAGTGAAATTGCCGCACCCGAACAGGTGCATGGCGAGTATCCGATTTCCGAGACTGCCGCCCGCACCACCCATGATACACGCAATGCCATCCACGAAATTCTGCTGGGCGAGGATGATCGTTTGCTGGTGGTGATTGGCCCGTGTTCGATCCATAACCCGAAAGCAGGTTTGGAATACGCTCGTCATATCCAGCGCATGCGCGAAGAGCTGGGCAAGGATTTGTTGATTGTGATGCGGGTTTATTTTGAGAAGCCGCGCACCACGGTGGGCTGGAAGGGCTTGATCAACGACCCCAATCTGGATGGCAGCTTTGAAATCAACAAGGGCATCCGTCTGGCGCGTCAGCTGTTGCTGGAACTCAATGAAATGGGTGTCCCTGCCGGCACCGAATTCCTTGATCTGATTACGCCGCAATATGTGGCCGATCTGGTCAGTTGGGGTGCTATTGGTGCGCGCACGACGGAATCACAGGGTCATCGTGAACTGGCCAGTGGTTTATCCTGCCCGGTCGGCTTCAAAAATGGTACCGATGGCGGTTTCAAGATTGCCATTGACGCGCTGCATGCAGCACGCCACCCGCATGTGTTTATTTCATTGACCAAGCAGGGTAAATCAGCCATTTTCTCCACGGCGGGCAATGATGATTGCCACATTATCCTGCGCGGCGGTAAAGAGCCAAACTACGATGCGGCCAGCGTGGCCCGAGCCACATCCGAACTGGAAGCGGCCAATTTGCCGTGCCATTTGATGGTGGACTGCAGCCATGCCAACAGCAGCAAACAGTTCAAACGCCAGATTGCAGTCGGTGAAGACCTGGCCGGGCAGATTGCAGGCGGCAATCAATGCATTACCGGCATCATGATTGAATCGCATCTGCATGAAGGACGACAGGATGTGGTGCCCGGTGAGCAACCGGCATTCGGCATCAGTATTACCGATGCCTGCCTGGGCTGGGAAGATTCAGAAGCCCTGCTGCATACGCTGGCTGCCGCAGTACGCAAAAGAAGAAACGCGTAAAACTCAGGTGTAAGGGGGGTCTTAACCCCTCACGCCTGACTCTTTACAGCCTTATTTCACTCTTCGCCTTTCTTCTTGGCCTCATTCACACGCAGGGTGCGTCCGGCATAATCATTACCATCCAGGTGCTTGATGGCTTCCAACGCGCCGGCAGCATCCATTTCCACAAAGCCATAGCCTTTGAATCGTTTGCTGCGACGATCTTTCACCAGACGCACATCAACCACCTCGCCAAAAGGCGAAAACAGGTTTTTGACATCGTCCATGCCGGCATTAAACGGTAAATTGCCGACATACAGATTGCTGGTTTCACTTTTCTCTGGTTTCGGGGCGGATGCCTTGGGTGCCAGCGCAACCAGCAGTCCGCCAAAAATAGTACCCAGGGTAATGCCGGTGGCAAACAGGGATGCGGCCGGAACAGACAGCGGATTGA
>CAZXAI010000304.1:0-1600 GCA_964638265.1 uncultured Zetaproteobacteria bacterium | reverse complement strand
TCGAACTCGGGCCGCAGGGGGCGGAAGCCAGCGTGTTGTGGTTATTCGGCCCGGCGGTTGGCCTGCTTATCGGTTCGCTCATTGCCCTGTTCGCCGTGATGGCCATGGAAAGCACTGGTCTCAAAGAAAAGCCCCTGTTTGCATGGGCATTTGAGCAGCGGCCTGTGCGCTGAGGCAGGCGCCGCCATCCTGGTCAGTAGACGCCGGGAACAGGTAGGCTCGAATGATCAAGCACAGGCTTCCACTCACAACTTTTACAAGAGCTTATTGATTCAGAATAAGTTCGATTTCCCGTTCGGCTTGAATTTCGCCGCGATTGATGCCCTCTTCGATGGCGCTGCGAATATGGTGGCGAATTAGATTGGTCTCGGCCTGGCTGCATTGTGCCAGTTGTTCTGAACTCAGATCGCGCCATATTTTTTCTATGATGAACTGAATCTGCGCATCAAGCGAATCGGTCTGCATGCCGGAGGCGCTATGTTGGGGATCCACCAGTTCAGCCAGTGAGATGTTTAACAGTGCTGCAATACGTCCTATTGTGGCAAGAGAAAGGCCGGCAAGGCCGCGTTCGGCGCGGCTGAGCTGGCCGGGATCAATCTCCGCCAATAGCGCCAGTCGATTCAGACTCCATGGCGGTTGATGTGATTTTCTGAGCTGGCGAATGCGGGAACCGATTGCTGCGTTCATGGGCGTATCGTACATGGATCGGCTCTTTAATGTCAATATAGCAATACATTGCTGGATAATTTGTTTATAAAACAATGATACCTTGTCTTAAAGGCATTATCGTTGCGGCTGTTTACTGGGGAGGGTTGGATTTGAGCCGGTGTATTCGAGAGATTATAACATCCCATGTTATTACCATTGGAGCCGATGCTTCGCTTGGTCAGGCATATGATTTATTGCGGAGTCACAAAATCAGCATTCTTGTGGTGGCACAAGAAGGGCGGGCGATTGGTTTACTCACCGAGCGTGATGTGGTGGGTTTCATTCATGATAACCTTGATGTGAACCAGACAAGCGTTGCCAGTGTAATGACATCGCCCGTCAAGACGGTGCTGCAGGACGATACATTATTTGATGCCTATGCGATTCTGACAGAGAACCACTTTCGTCACCTTGTTGTGGCAGACCAACATGGCCAACTGGCTGGCGTTGTTACCCTGACCGATATGCTTGATGGCATGGGGATGGAATATTTTGTTGATCTGAAGCAAGTCGCTACGATTATGGCCAAAAAATTAGTTCGGGTGCGCCGGGATGACTCGTTACGGCTGGTTGTTGATTTGATGTACCGGCACCGCATTAGCTGCGTGATTGTTGTGGAAAAATGGAAGCCTGTTGGCATCCTGACAGAGCGGGATATCGTCAAATACTATGATCAGGATATGCCGCTGGATGATATCATGGTCGGCTCGGTGATGAGCAGCCCTATACGCACCATGAGCGATAGTTCGTACATTCCTGAAGTGAATAAAGTGATGCGTGAAGAGCGGATCAGGCATATGGTCGTAGTGGATCATCATGGTCGATTATCCGGACTGATTTCACAGACCGACCTCACTGCGTGCATGGATGTGGGATATGTCGCCTATTTAAA
>CAZXAI010000303.1:0-1620 GCA_964638265.1 uncultured Zetaproteobacteria bacterium | reverse complement strand
AACCGGCGCGCCAAACATAAGGCGCTAAAAATGACATGGTGATTTGCCGGAATAAGCGGCATGATATGCACATGGAAATCACCCGACTTGTTGCCGATGATGTGTTGCAGGAGCCCGGCGCTCTGGTCGGCGCCATTGATGTAGGCTCCAATGCCATGCGGCTCGGCATTGCGGCGCCGGATGTGGATGGGAGTCCCCGCTTGCTGCAGCGCTATCGCGAGCCGGTTCGGCTGGGGCACGATGCATTTACCAGCGGCATTCTGAGCCCGCAGACGATGGATGAGGCGGTTGAAGCATTCCGGCAATTTCGTCGCATTCTCGATCAGCATCATGTGGAAAAATACAGGGCTACGGCCACCAGCGCCATGCGCGATGCCGCCAACGGGCGTGAACTGATCGCGCGCATTGGCGCAGAAACCGGCATCGAATTAAAGTTGATCAGCGGTGAGGAAGAAGCCCGGCTGGTGCATTATTCGATTTGCCGCCGGGTAGATTTATCCAATCAGTTTTCGCTGCTTATTGATATGGGCGGCGGCAGCGTGGAAGTGACCCTGTGCGATGATGGTGAAGTAGTGTCAGCCCAGAGTTTTAAAATCGGCACGGTGCGGCTACTGGAAATGCTCGGCCAGGGTGGCGACTTCAATACGCTGTTATCGGAATATCTCGATGGTACGCGCAAGAAATTAAGAGAACAGATCGGCAGACGCAAAACCGACCAGTGTGTCGCCACCGGTGGCAATGCCTCCGCCATCGGCGAACTGGCCTGCCAGCTGCTGGGCAGCGCATCAGCTGATCGTATCAGTCGGTCGGAGTTATCGCTGTTGATTAAGCGTCTGGCCGGGCTGAGTTTTGAAGAGCGCATCCGCGATTTGGGCTTAAGGCCGGATCGCGCCGACGTCATTCTGCCGGCGGCCATGGTATTTCACGATATCATGGCGCTGGCCGGTGCGGAAACCATGGTCATGCCCGATGCCAGCCTGCTCGATGGCGTGATGCTGGATATGGTGGATAGCGAACAGCGCACCTTCAAATCGCAACGGCGCAACCTGCTGGCCTGGGCTCGCTCGTTGAAAAAGAAATATCATGTGGATCGTAAATACGGCAAACATGTGGCGCATCTGGCGCTGGCGCTGTTCGACCAGATGCAGGATCTGCACCAGCTCAGTCATCGCAATCGTCTGCTGCTGGAACTGGCTGCGCATGTGCATGAAATCGGCATGTATGTGCGTGTCGGCGGTCATCATCGCCATGCCGCATATCTGGTGTCTGTTGCCCCGCTGCTGGGCTTGAGTGATGCTGAAAAAAATCTGCTGGCGCAAGTGGTGCGTTATCAGCGCAAGGGGGCGCCGAGTGAAGAGCACGCAGCCTTTGCCGCGCTGGATACGCAGGAGCGGCATATCGTATGGCAACTCAGCGCCGTGTTGCGGCTGGCCATTGCCCTGAACAAGGAGCGCCGCAGCCGGGTGGATGATGTCGGGGTGGACATTGGCAATCAGGACATCACCCTGCATCTGGAAGGTCACGGTGATTTATTACTGGAACGCTGGGCCGCCCTGAAAACAGCCGACTACATCGAACAGGCCTTCGGCCTCACACTGGAACTCGATCTGAACCTGACAG
>CAZXAI010000302.1:0-1633 GCA_964638265.1 uncultured Zetaproteobacteria bacterium | reverse complement strand
TGCCGATCAGCTGATAATCGACTGTTGGAATTGGATCCTGCCAAAGCAACGCCAAATCGGGCACATCGGCGCCCAGGTAGCGTGCACGCGGCCCCATATCCCGATGCGTAAGCTTGAACCATGCTCTGGCAAAGGCATCTTCAAACGCCGCCGGATGTGCATGAAAGCGCTGTGCAATGACCCTGAATTTCGGATCAAACTTGAGCGCCAGATCGGTAGTAAACATGACAGGTGCGTGGAATTTGCCATCGACATGGGCATCCGGCACTGTATCTACAGCAGCTGTATCTGTTGGCGTCCACTGAATCGCACCGGCAGGACTCCTGCTTTGCTGCCATTCGAAATTGAATAAATTATCCAGATACATGGTCGTCCACCGGGTCGGAGAAGCAGTCCATGCCCCTTCCAGACCGCTGGTCACTGTATCTTCAGCATGACCTTTGCCGCATTTGTTGTGCCAGCCCAATCCCTGCGCTTCGATAGCAGCACCAGCAGGCTCTGCTCCCACGCATTCAGACGGCTTATGCGCGCCATGTGATTTACCGAACGTATGTCCTCCGGCAATCAGCGCCACGATTTCCTCATCATTCATCGCCATGCGACCAAAAGATTCACGTATATCCCTGGCTGCAGCCAGTGGATCCGGATTGCCATTAGGGCCTTCCGGATTGACATAGATCAGCCCCATCTGAACAGCGGCCAGGGGTTTTTCCAGTGTCCCATCCGGGCCACGGCGTGCATGATCCAGGAATTTCGTTTCGGGCCCCCAGTACACCAGATCCGGCTCCCAGTCATCCTCACGGCCACCCGCAAAGCCCAGGGTTTTGAAGCCCATATTCTCCATGGCGACATTGCCGGCCAGAATCATCAGATCAGCCCATGAAATTTTTTCTCCATACTGCTGTTTGACTGGCCATAACAAACGCCTTGCCTTATCCAGATTGGCATTATCCGGCCAGCTGTTGAGCGGTTCAAAGCGCTGCTGACCACCTGCCGCGCCGCCACGCCCATCATGTATGCGGTATGTGCCGGCGCTATGCCATGCCATACGAATGAAAAACGGCCCGTAATTGCCATAGTCTGCCGGCCACCAGTCCTGTGATGTGGTCAGCAAGGCATTAATATCCTGCTTCACGGCCTGAAGGTCGAGCGTTTTAAACGCCTTTGCATAATTAAAATCTTTACCCAATGGGTTGGACTCCATGCTGTGGGCGCGCAGCGGGCTGAGATCCAGATGCTCAGGCCACCAGAATTGATTGGCCTTGGCTTCACCCCTGTCCATTGGGCTGGCTGAGGCTGTCGTTGACAGCGTCACTGCCATCACAGCAGCTATCGCGATGCTCATGAATACATGATACTTTTTCATCGTTTCTATCCTCCTTATATGATGCTGCCGGCGCAGCACTGTTCAAATGCGTAGTTTTTCCGTAGAAAACACATGGCATTCCTGGAGATAGAGCATATCGACAGGCAAAATATATGTATAATTGATTGTTTTTATGATAACAATAGCTATTATCTATACACGGAGGCGCGATGAACCTGCGAGAAATGTCATACCTGGTTGCTGTAGCGGATTTACGTAATTTCAGTCAGGCCGCTGCATACTGCAATGTCAGCCAGCCCACCCTGA
>CAZXAI010000301.1:0-1634 GCA_964638265.1 uncultured Zetaproteobacteria bacterium | reverse complement strand
ACGGCAGGATTTGCCGAGAGCTACCTGCAACCGCTGGGCATTGGCGCCATACTGGATATTCCGGTGCAACACGAGGGCGAAGTGGTTGGCGTACTCTGCCTCGAGCATCTGGGCGGCGAACGCCACTGGCATGCCGACGAACAGCAGTTCGGACGCGCCATTGCCTCATTGATCACCTTGCTGCTGGAAATAGATCAGCGCAAGCGCATGGAACAGAACATCCATAAGAAAAACATCGAACTGAACCGCGCCAACCGCATGAAATCCGAATTTCTGGCCAATATGAGCCATGAACTGCGCACGCCGCTCAATGCCATTATCGGCTTTTCGGAAGTGATGCTGGACGGGCTGGCCGGTGAAATGAATGCCGAGCAACTGGAATATACAGGCGATATCCATGCCAGCGGCGAGCACCTGCTCGTCCTGATCAACGATATCCTCGACCTGTCCAAAATTGAAGCGGGCAAAATGAAGTTGCAAGCGACGGAGGTTCGGCTGGCGGAGATAGCGCACGCCTGCCTCACCATCGTGCGGGAAAAGGCGTCCAATCACGGCATTACGCTCAAGCTGGATATCGAGCATGCGCCCGACACCGCCCTGCTCGACGAACAGAAATGCAAGCAGATGCTGTTCAACCTGCTGTCCAATGCGGTCAAATTTTCAGACCGGGGCGGCACGGTAACACTAAGCATGCGCCGGGTGGCGCGTGATGCAGTGACTGCCAGGGTGTCATCTGATGCACAGCAATGGCTGGCCATCAGTGTGGCAGATCAGGGCATCGGCATCCGCGATGCTGATTTGGATCTGCTGTTCCAGGCCTTCCAGCAGCTGGAGAATCCGCTGACCAAATCGCATGAAGGCACCGGTCTGGGACTGGCGCTGGTCAAACGCCTGGCCGAACTGCATGGCGGCGGCGTCGATGTATCGAGCATCTTTGGCAAGGGTAGTTGCTTTACCATCTGGCTACCGATGCAATCAAACAATGACTTGTTGGAAACGCCTGTCATGCCGGTGATGGCAGGCCAGGACAGTTTGAGCCGTATTGATGCCACGGCAAATGCATCCGCCCCGACCATTCTGGTGGTTGAAGATGATGTCCGGGCGGCATCACTGCTACTGCTACAGCTCGAACAGGCCGGCTACCGATGCGATTGCGTACATAGCGCCGAAGAAGCGCTGCAGTGGTTGCAGCGTCAAACGCCGGACATCATCACGCTGGATATCCTGCTGCCGGGCATGGATGGCTGGCAGTTTCTCGAACAGATTCGGAAAAATAAACACTATCGCGATATTCCGGTGGTAATTGTATCCATCGTGGCTGAAGAAGAACACGGCTATGCCCTGGGTGCCTCGCAGGTATTGAGCAAACCGGTATCGAAAGCATCGCTGTTACACAGCATCGCATTGATGGGATTTGGCAAAACCGCCGAGCACCTAACCGCCATGGCCGTGGATGATGATGCGAAAGCCCTGCGCATGATAGAGCGCTACCTGCAGGCCGAAGGCTTTACCGTCGTCAAGGCGCATGGCGGCGAAGAGGCGATCAGGATGGCAGCAGAGGTCAGCCCCAATCTGTTGCTGCTCGATCTGATGATGCCTGAGATCAGCGGTTTCGATGTGGTCGAGGCGTTAAA
>CAZXAI010000300.1:0-1652 GCA_964638265.1 uncultured Zetaproteobacteria bacterium | reverse complement strand
TTGCGCCGTGAACTGGCGCTGGCATGGCGGCAATCATGGTGATATCCCGATTGTGATGATGACTTTACACCTTTCCTGTTCATAATTGCCGCCGTTAATGGCGGTGTCATAAAAATCTGCAACGGACATGGAGGTGTGTGTGTTAGAATTTATCCAACAGGGCGGCAGTGTGATGTATATCCTGCTCGGATTATCCGTGCTGTCCCTGACCATCGTGTTCGAACGGGTCTGGAGCTTGCGTCGTTCGGTCGTGATTCCGCTCAAAGAAGTGCAAATGATTGAACAGTCGGTGCGTGACGGTGATGTCAAACAGGCCATGGCAACGTGCCAGACCCATAATACAGCCATGAGTCGCATCCTGTGGGTGGCGCTGGCCAATCGCGGTGTGCGCCGCTCGGTGATGAAAGAAATCCTGGAGGAATCCGGTCGTCAGGAAGTGGCGCATCTGGATCGTTTTATCGGCGTGCTCGGCCTGATTGCCGCCATTGCGCCGTTATTGGGCTTGCTGGGCACGGTGATTGGTATGATCGAAGTGTTCCAGCAGATTTCACTGGTGGGCGTCGGTAAAGCCGACGTGCTGGCCGGCGGCATCTCCAAGGCATTGAATACCACCGCCTTCGGCCTGGTCGTAGCCATTCCTTCGATTGTTGCTTACCGTTATTTTGAATCTCGCGTGGATCGGTTTGTGATTGAAATCGAGGCGCATGCGCTGCGCTTTGTTGAGCTGCTCAAAGGCGAGCGCACGTGAAACTGCGCCGGAAAAAGCGCGTGGATTATCTGGTGGATATTACGCCGTTGATTGATGTCGTTTTTTTGATGCTGATTTTCTTTATGGTATCCACATCGTTTAATGTTTCGTCCAGCCTCAAACTGGATCTGCCATCGAGCCATGCCACCTCCGAACACAAGGAGATCAAGAAGGTCACCATCAGCATCAACGCCGATGGCACGCTCTATGTGCAGGATGAGCCGGTCAGCGATGCTGATTTACGCAAGCGCGTGTTGAATATATCGAAGGGCGATCCGAATATGCGGGTAATACTGCGCGCCGATGCGGAAACGCATCATAAACGGGTGGTCTATGTGCTCGATACCTTGCGTGAACTGGGTATGAGCAAGGTGGGCATCGCTACGGTGGCTGCCCAGGATGAGCACTGATGCAGGTGGTTGTGTAATGCGCATTGTACAAAAATTCGGCGGCACATCGGTCGGCTCGCTGGAGCGTATTCGCAACACAGCCGCAATCGTGCAGGCTGAGCTGGAGCGAGGCAATCAGGTGGCCGTTGTGGTGTCCGCCATGAGCGGGGAAACCAACCGTTTGACCACGATGGCGCGGGATATGTGCGCCCAGCCGGCCGCGCGTGAACTCGATGCACTGGTGGCGACCGGCGAGCAGGTCAGCGCAGCACTGTTGGCCATCGAATTGCAGAGCCGTGGCATCAGCGCTTACTCCTATAGTGGTGGACAGGCTGGCTTTGTGACCGACAGCAGGCATGAACGGGCTCGCATCAAGCATGTCGAAAGCAGTCACCTGCTGGCTCATATGCAGGCCGGCGAAGTGCCGGTGGTGACCGGTTTTCAGGGCGTGGATCAGCATGGCAATGTCACCACGCTGGGGCGCGGCGGCTCGGACACGTCGGCTGTGGCGCTGG
>CAZXAI010000299.1:0-1664 GCA_964638265.1 uncultured Zetaproteobacteria bacterium | reverse complement strand
GTGTTATGCGTCACCCACGATATGGAGCAGGCCAAACGGCTCGGTGGTCAGGTGATCTTTATGTGCGATGGCCGCTTGATTGAATCCGGCGATAGCGACGATTTCTTTGCCCGACCCGAACGTATTGAAAGCCGCGAATTCCTGCGCTGGTCGGTTTGTGACTGTGCTTGAGGATGATGAACCGGCCAGGTGATTGTTCCGGCTGGCTCGGGGCGCACCCGTTCAGCTTTCTTCCAGCAGGCCGTGCGGCATGGTTACCAGCACCGAGCAGGGCGCATGCGCGACCACCCGCTCCACGGTGGAGCCGACCAGTAAATGCTCGACGATACTTTTTTCATCATGGCGGCCAATGACGATTAAATCGGCTGGCAGTTTTTTGGCGTACTTGCAAATGCTGCGCGACGGGTCGCCGATCGACTCTTTCATATGCACCGTGATTTTGAAGTTGAACTGTTCCACCTGTGCTTTCAGGCGGCGCAGGGCGCCTTTTTTTGCTTCGTCTTCAAACTCGGCCAGGGGCGGGATGGCAACCGTTTCTGTGCCAAAATACACCGATGGTTCGGAGATGTGCAGCAGGTGCACTTCTGCGTTGAACTTTTTAGCCAGCTCGATAGCGCGTCGGAGCGCCTCGGTGGACTGTTCCGAGCAATCGGTTGGCACCAGTATTTTTTTATGTCTGACCATATCCGCCTCCTGCATGATGCCTGTTATGGCATGGGCTTGATGCGCGCAATAATATTATGTCCCTGACGTTGATGCATAATAACCGCCAGCACATGCGCGGCCAGCAATGCTTCCAGTCCGCCCACGACCAGTTCATGCGTAGAAGCCACCAGCTCGATGATGTCGGTCTGCGGTGCGGTCGTACTCCAGCCGAAAAATAATATCGTGCCGGTGATGCCCATGACCGTGCCGGCCAGCAGAATCAGCCCGTGTACGAGGCGTGCGACCGCTTCCCCGTCTTCCGGCGGCGCCAGCTTGCCCTGTTTCCAGCCGGCCATTTGCGTCTTGATTTCATCACCCAGCTGTTTGCGACCGGCAGCTGATGCCCACGGCGCCAGTTCGCGCCAGTTGGCGCCGGGCAATGATGTCATGGCCAGCATGATGCGAATCAATATCAGAGCGGCAATGGTCAGGCCGAGAAACTCATGCACTTCAAAGCCCAGCGTTGCTTCCACCGGCGTGCCGGGAATCGCCTGATGATGTCCTTCATGAGCAATAGCAGGTTCAATCCAGGACAGGCCGACCGCCGCCGGCGCATCTTCCACTTCCGGCACATCCATCAATTCGCCAACGGCCAGCTGCGTGAGCATGCACAGCGCCAGCAGGCTGTGCAAGATTCGAATCGGTTTGGCATAGCCCTGTTCAGTCATCGTAAACTCCTGTTATTTATTGACCAGTTTGTTCATGCGTAGACGCAGTGCATTGAGCTTGATAAAGCCGGACGCATCTTTCTGGTCGTAGGCGCCTTCATCATCTTCAAAGGTGCATAAGCGCTCATCGAACATCGAATCATCCGAACGGCGACCCACCACTGCAACATTACCCTTATACAATTTTAGACGTACATCGCCGTTGACACAAACCTGTGATGCATCAATGGCCTGCTGCAACATGATCCGTTCCGGCGCAAACCAGTAACCATTATATATGATCTTGGCATA
>CAZXAI010000298.1:0-1682 GCA_964638265.1 uncultured Zetaproteobacteria bacterium | reverse complement strand
CATCGAGCTTGGTCACAATCAGGCCGGATGTACCCGCTACCTCGCGGAATTTTTCCACCTGCACCACGGCATTCTGGCCGGTGCCGCCATCGACCACCTGCCAGACTTCATGCGGTGCATCGGGATACGCCTTGCTAATCACCCGGCGCACTTTGGCTAACTCATCCATCAGGCCGCGATCGGTTTGCACGCGGCCGGCCGTATCGACAATCACCACGTCATAGTTTCGCGCCACGCCGCGCTGAATGGTATCGAAAGCAACCGATGCCGGATCAGCGCCCTCATGCTGGCGCACCATATCGGCACCGGCGCGTTCCACCCAGACGGCTAACTGCTCGACAGCGGCGGCGCGAAACGTATCGCCGGCACCAATCAGTACGGATTTGCCCTGCTGGCGGAACATGGTGGCCAGTTTGCCAATGGTGGTGGTTTTGCCGGTGCCGTTGACGCCGACCACCAGCAAGACAAACGGGCCGGAGGCCGGTTCATTGATCGGTGTGATTTCCGGCAGCATAGCAAGCATGGACGTTTTCAAGGCTTCAATCGAACTGCCGCGCCGCTTGCGCGCTTTTTGCACCAGCGAGCCGGATAATTCGCCGCCGCAATCGGCCATAATCAGGCCGTCCTCGATATCAATCCATTCCTCTTCGGACAGGGCATCGACCGAGCCGCCCGGCACCATTTGCGCCAGCGCATCCCGGCTGCGCGATAAACCTGTTTTCAGTCTGGAAAAGAATGAGGACATGACTGGCTCCCTGATGATGCGATTGATTGCACCACACTCTACCGTCAATCACAGGTGTTTGTCAGGCGCCTTGCGCTTTTACGCATGGCGCGGTTTCATGCCACGGCGTGGAAAAGGCGCATGCTCGCTTAAGGAAACGCTGATTAAATCAGATGCGGCCCAATGCCTGCGCCAGTTGGCGCACCGTATCAGGGCGCTGCGGGCTGATGAAATGCGTGCTGCGTTTATCCAGTTGTTGCTGCACCCGTTGCATATCCGGCCCGCGCCATTCCCGCATCAGGGCGGCAGATGCCGCCAGTTGGACCGCCTGCACATCTGCACACGTTGGCGGCTTGCTGCCGCCGAGGGCATCGAGCAGTTCAAACACATCCTCGCCCGCATCGTGAATGGCGACATGCATTTGCATGTGCGCTGCATTGCCGTGGCCCATATCGCCGCTCATGCCGGCCTTCATCGCCGTGCCGCCATTGCCCGAATCCGGCATTTGCCCCATCATCTTGTGAATCATCTCCATTTCCGGGCCGCCCATGGCCCGGCGCAGCATGGTCACCGATGCCTTGATCATGTCCGGACGGGATGCCGGCGCTGAACATGCGGCCTGGGCAGCCATCAGGGCCGACTGCTTGACCAGCACCCGAATGGTGTCCAGTTGCGCCTGCATCTTGTCCTCTTTATGGCTACAGGCAGCCAGCAAGGATACAGCCAGCGCCAACGCCATCATTCCGCTTCTGAACATGATTTATCTCCCTGTTTTGTGATTGCAACCGGCATGTCGAATGGCTTGCCGGGCAAGCCTTGAGCATGCGAACAAGCTGGCAGGCTATCGCAATGCAATGATTTCGCACGGCTTAAAAAGCCTGGCTTAACCCCATGCGAATACTGTAGCGGCTGGTCAGTTGCTGGTCGTTGACGTTCTGATAAACAGGCAGTTGCACGA
>CAZXAI010000297.1:0-1683 GCA_964638265.1 uncultured Zetaproteobacteria bacterium | reverse complement strand
TAGTGGTGAACGCTGGGGATTCACCTTTTTCCTGCAGTCGCACTATGTCGGCGCGTTGTTTGCTGCCGGTTTTGTGGTGCAGGGTCTGTCCGGATCTGTTTGATATGAAACACACAAGGCATTGGCAATGTGGTTCTGTTATTGAGAGTAATCATGTGGTTGGCAAAGGGTGGGTGTGAAGTGAAACGATGGAATATTGCCCTGGCCTGCCTGCTGCTGTGGACGCATGCGGCCTGGGCCGGCGGTTTGGCGATTGGCGACAAATCGGCGCACGCCAGCGGTATGGGTAACGCATTTACGGCTGTTGCCGATGATGCGTCGGCAGCCTGGTTTAACCCGGCCGGCGTAGCCTTTACCACGGGAACGAAAATCATGCTGGGCAATGCCGCCATTATTATACCGGGCACCAAATATACGCCCAATTCAGCTACGGTGTCCCTGCCTGGTTTACCCGCTCAGGCTGCTACCAAGAGTGAAGGTAAAACCTTTTTCGTGCCGCATCTCTACTACACCTACTGGGATGAAACATCCATGCTCGGGGCATCCATCAGCATCAACGCCCCCTTTGGGCTGGAAACCGACTGGCCTAAAAACAGTTCGCTGGCCAGCAGCGCTACGGTTTCCAAATTATCGCTGATTAATATTAATCCGAGCGTCATTTTTAAATTCAATCATCAACTCTCCGTTTCCACCGGGTTCAGTTATGTCTATTTGAAGAATATCCGCTTGGATAATTTATTTCAAAGGCTGGAAGGCAAAAACAAGGGCGGCTGGGGCGGCACTGCCAGCGTTATGTGGCGCAGCAATCAGCTTAGCCTGGGTCTGACCTACCGCAGTCGCGTGCATATCAATATCACTGGCGGTGTAGCCATTGGCGGCTCCGCGCTGGCGCGTGAGAATCCCGCCCTGGTCGGGGCGCGAGCAACAGGCAATACCAGTATGACCCTGCCGGATAATGTCAATATCGGCATAGCATGGCATGCCAATGACGCATGGCTGTTCAGTGCGGAAGCCGACTGGACAAACTGGAGTACATTCAAGGAGATTCGGATCAACTATGCGCCATCCGCATTGGCGAACTCACAGCTGTTAACCGGCGGCACCGGCACCCATATCCTGACCCAGAACTGGAAAGACACTGTCACCTTCCGCACTGGCATGGAGTGGCGCTTCGCCCCGCATATGCGCGCCCGCATGGGTTATGCATTTGATCCGACACCGGTCAATGCCGCCGACTTTGCGCCCAGCACGCCGGGCAATGACAGTCATATCTTTTCTCTGGGTTACAGTATTGCTTTCAACGACGCAATCAATCTGGATCTTGCCTATAGTTACGTGTATATCCGCAAACGTGATCAACGCGCCTCAACAGGCGTCGATGCAGTCAGAAATGGCCGTTACAGTTCGAGCGCCAACGTCGTAGCCACATCGCTGCAATACAGCTTTTAAGCTAGATGCGCAATTACCGGCTCCGAGTCTTGCGTATTGAATCCAGTCGAGTGGGCATAGCGCCAGAAATTGTGTTTTGAATGCGCCACCCGAGCCGGACATGTCCGCAACGCGCTTCATCCTGCTGCCGCTGCTTCCTTCCGGATCTGACGGGGTTCACAGGGATCCGCCGTGCGGGGCCCGACCCGGGTGGCACCTGGGTTCCACTGGCGTGGAAACTGGCGGAGAGAGAGG
>CAZXAI010000296.1:0-1694 GCA_964638265.1 uncultured Zetaproteobacteria bacterium | reverse complement strand
TATACGCTGAAACGCATAACAGTCGCAAGAAAAAAGATGCCGTCGCCAAGATCAAAAACTATCTGGGTTCGCTGGATACCTATCTGGGACGACAGGAATATTTCATTGGCGAGCAATACACGCTGGCCGACGTGACCCTGATGCCCATTCTGTGGCGCCTGGAGTCCATCGGCGTGGACACTGCCCCGTGGAATAATCTGGAAGCCTATATGGATCGCCTGTTTGAGCGCCCGGCCTTTGAACGCTCGTTGTCCGAAAATGAACAGATGATGAGGGAATATTAAATACGCCAGACAGTGACGATTGTCACTTTCTGTTTATCTGTATTGTCTGCTAGTATGCGCATAACATAACTGGTTCATGAGGGGGCATTTTGTTTGATATCATTCGGCCTGGTGATGCAGAGTGGGATAAGGCGACCAGCCATATCCGCGATACTTATGCGCGCACTTATGGTGCAAAGATTGACTCCTTTATGCCGCAAATTATGCGGGTGGCCAATGCCGCCGGTGAGTACCGGGCGGTGATGGGGTTTCGACTGGCCGGACAGGAACGGCTGTTCCTGGAAAATTATCTGGATGAGCCCATCGAACAGGTGCTTTCACGTTATCTGGGCAAACCGGTCAAACGTTCCGAAATTATTGAAGTGGGCAATCTGGCTGAAGCGGAGCCGGGTGATGCGCGCATGGCGCTGGTGGGCGGTACCGCCTATATGTGGTCGCTGGGCTGCCGTTGGCTGGTGTTTACCGGCGTATCGCGTATGCGCAACGGTTTTCGGCGGCTCGGGCTGGATATATGGGAGCTGATGGCGGCGGATGAAAATATGCTGCCGCCTGAAGAAGTCGCCAAGTGGGGCAGCTATTATCAAAGTCATCCGGTGATCTGTTTTGGGGATATCAAGCAAGGTCATGATATCTTTCAGGAATTGTGGGCCAGCCTGCGTGATACATGGGCTGCTGCTGAAGAGGCCGGCCAGAAAGATGCTGCCGTTCTGAAAGATGTTGTAAGCCGGAATAACGATTGAGCCGGGTGCTTGCGGCGCTGGAACGCCGTGCCTCCGGATCGCCGGATCGCATTGCGCTGGATTCCGGTCAGCAACAACTCAGTTATAAACAATTATGGATAGCGGTAGCGAAGCTGGCTTCGGTGTTGCAGCAAAGCGGCGTGCAGGTGCTGGCTTTGGCGGCGGATAATACGCCGGCCTGGGCGGTGGCGGATCTGGCCTGTGTCAGAGCCGGGATTGCCCTGATTCCGGTGCCGCACTTTTTTTCTCCGAGCCAGATCGGCCATCTGCTGGTGCGTGCCGGCGTGGATGCTGTCATCACAGACCGGCCCGATGCGATTGCCATGCTGCTGGGCGCTTTGTCTGTTGCGCCACAGCCGGCGAAAAAAATATCGACCACGCTGGATCTGATTGTCATTGATACCCCCGATGCGGTATTGCCGCATGACTGCGCAAAAATCACCTTTACATCCGGTTCGACCGGCGATCCCAAAGGCGTTTGCCTGAGCCAGACCGCCATGGAAACGGTGGCCTTGTCACTGACCGAAGCGACCGGCGCCGGCAACGATGATCGTCACCTGTCATTGCTGCCTTATGCGACATTACTGGAAAATATCGGCGGCCTGTATGCGCCATTGCTGGTCGGCGCTACGATTGTTGCGCCGGGTATGGCAGGCGTAGGCATGACTGG
>CAZXAI010000295.1:0-1719 GCA_964638265.1 uncultured Zetaproteobacteria bacterium | reverse complement strand
TTTCCTCACTCGGGCCTGCAGCTTCAGCGGTTCAACCGGCTTGCCGATATAATCATCGGCCCCGGCCTTGAGCCCCAATACTTCATCTTCCTCACTGCGTCGGGCTGTCAGCATAATGACCGGCACATCGTCAAAACGCTCCTGTTCGCGCATATGTATGAGCAACTCCATACCCGACATATTGGGCATTTCACAATCGGTCAGCACCAGGTTCGGTTTCATGCGTTGCAGTATATTCCAGGCCTGCTGGCCATCTTCGGCCTGGATAACCTTATAGCCATCGGCATCGAGTACAAATTCAACCAGATTGCGTACGCTGCTGGAATCATCCACCACCAGCACCGTCTGCTGCTCGCTACTGACCGTGTGCTGAGCATGCTCTTTATCACGCCGCCGCTGCACCTCGCCGTAGCTCATGATCTGCAGGTTTTCATCCATATGTTCATGCAGCAGGAAGCCTTCCGGCACCGTACAAACGCGCATCACTTCGTCCAGACTGGTTTGCCCCGACAGTGCTTTCGACAGACCATCCTCAAACAGGGTCAGCATATCCTCTTCCCTGGCCGCCTGCATCAACTCGCGATCTGTCGCGCCTCGGGCAATCAGCTTGCGCATGCGATCACTGATATACATCACTTCATGTATGCCCATACGCCCTTTATAACCGATATTCATGCAATGTTTACAACCTGTTTTTTCATACAGACGAACCCCGTCCGGGATACCCAGCCGCTCAGCCAGTTCGGAATCAGGCTGGCCTTCCCGGCGGCATTTCGGGCACAGACGGCGCACCAGCCGCTGCGCCACCACCAGATTCAGCGAAGAGGCCAGCATGGTCGGATCAATGCCCATATCCAGCAGCCGGGTGACCGTGGAGGGGGCATCATTGGTATGCAGGGTCGATAATACCAGGTGGCCGGTCTGGGCCGCATGCAGGGCAATCTCGGCGGTTTCCTCATCGCGAATCTCGCCCACCATGACCACATCCGGATCCTGACGCAGAATCGAACGCAGCACGGTGGAAAAGGTCATGCCGGCTTTCGGGTTGACCTGCACCTGATTGATGCCGGCAATCTGGAATTCAATCGGATCCTCAATGGTAATCAGATTCATCTCTTCATCATTGATATGGTGCAGGAATGAATACAGCGTGGTGGTTTTACCACTGCCGGTGGGGCCGGTGACCAGCACTGCCCCGGTCGGCTGGGCGATACACTGGCGAATGCGTTTGTAGGCTGTTTCCTCAAAACAGAGCACATCCAGATTCAGCGCCAGACCGCCCCGATCCAGAATACGCATCACCACTTTTTCGCCATGCATGGAAGGCAGGGTGGAAATACGCATATCATAGCTTTTGCCCCACAATTTCACGCGGGCGCGCCCGTCCTGCGGCGTACGGGAATTGGCAATATCCAGTTTGGACATGATTTTGATGCGGGAAATCACCAGCGGATGCGCCTTGACCGGAAAGTGTAGCATCGGCCTGAGGCGTCCATCGACGCGCAGGCGTACCACGCTTTGCCGCTCGCCGGCCTCAATATGGATATCCGACGAACCGATTTTCATGGCCTGAACGATCACCCCATTAACCAGCTTGATGATGGGGGAGTCCTCCGCTCCACGTTTAAGCTCGTCCAGATTGGCTGTGTCCTGAGCCGTATCCATTTCCTGCGTTAAGGCATGTTCATCATCCAGCCCTTCGACGGCGGCGCTGAAATC
>CAZXAI010000294.1:0-1734 GCA_964638265.1 uncultured Zetaproteobacteria bacterium | reverse complement strand
GGGGCGTATTGTTCAGGCATTCAAATCGATCACCACTCATGAATATATCAACGGGGTCAAACAATTCGGTTGGCCGCCATTCTCTGGCATTGTATGGCAGCGCAATTATTGGGAACACATTGTTCGTGATGAACCGGATTTGAATCGTTTGCGTGAATATATTCGCCTCAACCCGGAAAAATGGGCGCTGGATACATTGATGGTGGCGCATTGATGATTCCCGATCAGGCCGGTTGGCTGGATATTGTTCCCAAATATCTGCGCGCCGATGCACAGCGGGTATTTAAGCTGTCGCCGTTTTTTGCCATGTTGATGCGCACAGCCAGCGAAGAGGAATGCAGGCGGCTGTTTGTCGATTCAGGCAGCGCGTTGTTGCCGGATGACAGCGAAACTTGGGTGCCGGCATGTAGTGCTACCGATTTGATGAGCTGCATGTCCCACCTGCGCCGCTGCAAACAGCGGGCTCACCGCCATCTGATCTGGTGGGAGCTGGGGCTTCATGGCGATATGGATCAATCGTGCACGGCCATTGCCGATCTGGCTGCCGCTTTGCTGTCTGAAGCATTGGCGATGGCCGGGCGTCTGATTGCGCCGCGTTATGGCAGCCTTGAAGACGGTTCATTCTGTGTGATCGGCCTCGGCAAGCTGGGTGGTCGCGAACTGAATCTGGGTTCGGATGTCGATCCGTTATTTGTCTGGCAGGGCAGCGGTGCGACAGCCGGCGGCCGCCAGTCGGTTGCGGCTTCTGAATATTATACCTATCTGTCCAAAATGCTGATTCGGCTGATGAGCGAGCGCAGCAGCGAGGGCATCGTCTGGCCGGTTGATATGCGGCTGCGTCCCGGCGGCGATGGCGCATCCATTGCATTGAATCTGGATGCGACGCTGGGCCATTATCTCGAATACGGCCAGACCTGGGAGCGCGCCATGCTGATCAAGGCGCGTCCCGTGGCAGGCGATATGGGGCTGGGGCAGGCATTTATCGATGGCGTCGCACCATTTATTTATCGCCGTTATCTCGATTATACCACGGTGGCGGCGCTGGCCGACATGAAACAGCGTATTGATATTCAGGCGGGAACCGGCGGCATTGCGCCGGGCTTTGACGTGAAACGGGGCAGGGGCGGTATTCGCGAAATCGAATTCATTATCCAGTCGCTGCAGTTATTGCATGGCGGCAGAGATCCGGCACTGCGCCTGCAACCGAGCATGCCGGCGATGGATGCGCTGAGGCAGGCCGGCGTGATTGCCCACGCGGAAGCGCGGCAACTGAAAGCGGCCTATCGTTTCTGGCGGCGTATCGAGCATGCCATTCAGGCCCGGTGCGGCGAACAGACCCATAAGCTGCCGGCGGATTATCAGGATTATCTGCCATTAGCCACCGGCATCGCCGATATAGAACAGCAGATGCTGCGCCATGCAGCCATGGTTGAGGCCGCATTCAATAAATTCGTCAAGCCGGTGGGCGAGGGCGGAGCAGAGGCGCAGGGCTGGTTGAGTGGTGCACATATCAGGCTGGATTCATTGCCGTCATCAGATCAGGGACGCATCGAGGGGGCGCTGAAACATATTGATATCAGCCTGTCACGCGGTCTGTTGCCCGAACGCAGCCGGGTGCAGGTGGAGCGGATTCTGGCGCAGGCCATGCCGCGCTGGCTCGATGATGCCAACGGGGTGAGGGCGCTGGAATCGTTTGCCGGACTGATTCATACGATTGCCGGACGCGCCACCTGG
>CAZXAI010000293.1:0-1740 GCA_964638265.1 uncultured Zetaproteobacteria bacterium | reverse complement strand
GAACCCGGTTACGCATGCATAGAAATGCGGGATCGGCCAGCACTGCGCAATCATCTGAACTCCATCCACGCCATTGCACTGGCCAATCTGGGTGAGTTGGCCAGTGGTCTGGCTATGCTGGCGGCCCTGCCTGATGATGTGAAAGCCATTGTGACCGGTCTGGAAATCGAATATCTGAAAAAAGCGCGCGGTCGATTGCTGGCCGAAGGGCGGGCCGAGCTCCCCGGCACAATTACAGAGCCCGTCACGCGCGTTGTGCACGCCGAAATCAGCGATGAAGCGGGTGATATCGTTGCCCGTCTGAATGTGCGCTGGCAACTCAGGCCGAAAGAGCCGCCTCGATGAACAGTCCCCGCATTGAAACGCCGTTTACCCGACAGGCCGGCGTGGACACGCCGCTGATTTGCGGGCCGATGTATCCGTGTTCCAATCCTGAGCTGGTGGCTGCGGTGTCCGGGGCTGGCGGCCTGGGCGTGGTGCAGCCGGTGTCTCTTACCTTTGTGCACGGCCATGACTTTCGCGCCGGCCTGCGCCTGATCCGGCAGCAGACATCCAGACCGGTCGGTATGAATGCCCTGATTGAAAAATCATCGCGGCGTTACCATCAGCGCATGCAGGCATGGGTGAATATTGCGCTGGAAGAGGGGATTCGCTTTTTCATTACATCGCTGGGCAACCCGCGCTGGGTGGTGGAGCGGGTGGCTGAATATGGCGGCATCGTTTATCACGATGCGACCGAGCGTAAATGGGCGCTGAAGGCGCTTGATGCCGGCGTGGACGGCTTGATCGCGGTCAATAATCGCGCCGGTGGTCATGCCGGCAGATTATCGGCGCGGCAATTATTCGATGATCTGCATGATCTGAACCTGCCGCTGATTTGCGCCGGCGGTATTGGCGACGAACAGCAGTTTGTCGAAGCGATGCGCATGGGCTATGCCGGTTGTCAGTTGGGTACGCGTTTTATCGCCACTGATGAGTGCCGGGCGGCAGCGCCGTATAAACAGGCTATCGTGGATGCGCAGGAGCAGGATATTGTATTGAGTGAACGCATTACCGGCGTGCCGGTTTCCCTGATCAATACGCCGCATGTATCGGCCATGGGACTCAAGGCCGGTGCGCTGGCGCGCATGCTGTTGCGCGGCAAGCGGAGCAAACACTGGCTGCGCCTGTTGTACACGCTGCGTTCGGCCTTTGAGTTGCGCCGCGCTTCGCTGGATGAGGATGGCGAACGGGAATTCTGGCAGGCGGGCAAAAGCGTGGTCGGTATTCATCAGGTGGAGCCGGCCGGTGAAATTGTGCAGCGCTTCCGGGCAGCGCTGATGAGGGATGAACGCTGCACTGGCACATGCGGGCCGGGCGCTGCCATGATTGAATAGTGATGGATGGCGATGAATAATGAATATAATTGTTTGTTGTTCATTATTCATTCGGGCAGGATTGCGCCATGCATGCATCAGACAGGACAATGATTATTGAGGCGGCCGTCAGGCGCTTTTCGCATTATGGTTTCAGCAAAACCACGATGGCGGAGATCGCGGCGGATTGCGATATGAGTGTCGGAAACCTGTATCGCTTTTTCAAAAACAAGGCGGATATTGCTGTGGCCGGGGCGCGCGCCTGTATGGTCGAGAAGGCCGAAGCCGGTGAGATGGCCGCATCCCGGGCGGATACGTCGATGCAGGCGATACGGCATTATTGTCTGGCCCGGCTGCGTTTTCTGCACCATTTCGTGTCGGAAAC
>CAZXAI010000292.1:0-1744 GCA_964638265.1 uncultured Zetaproteobacteria bacterium | reverse complement strand
CCTTACGCGCGATATTTCCCCTGAATAGTTGATAATATCCACTTTATGTAAAAAACAGTGCGCCGCATACTTCCATCAGCCAAAGAAAAGGAGGCGTATATGAAAAAGATTTTACTGGCACTGATGTTTCTGTCTTTCACCAGCATCACCGCTTATGCAGATCCGCAGGGGCGCGGTTTGCTGACCGGTGCAGCCGTCGGCGCGACAGCCGGGGCCCTGATTGGTTCCCAGAGCGATGAAACGGCTCAAGGTGCGGTCATCGGCGCGATGTTCGGCGCCATTGCGGGTGTATTATTGGTCGATGATGATGAACGGGAATATGGATATAATGATCGTCCGCAGCCTCGTTACAGGGATCATGAAGCCTACGAAGAGCATAGAGAGCATGAAATGCGTGAACGCCTGCAGCGCAGGCCGGCGTACCGTTACAGGAGTGACTACCGCTATCATCGCGGCTACGGCGCTTACCGTGATCGCCCATACGGATATGCTAATGGCTATGGGCGCTACAATAACCATGCAGCGCATGAACGTCATGAAGCTCATGCGCGCCATGAAGCACAAGAAGCGCGTGTACGGCATGAATACATGGAGCATCGTGGCTACCATCAATATGACCGGTATTACGCATGGGCGGATTAATGCCTGTTTCGGATGCGGTGAGGGTGTTGCCCTCACCGCATCATAAAACGCGAGGTGCATGATGAACATTGATCGGGCGCAAAGAATCTCAAACAGTTTCAGCAGCAGTGCCTGTTTGAATGTCTGGCCAGTCAGGCAAGGCCTGCGGGTGCAGTACAGACAGCGCAGTTGTTATTTTACCCGCGAGTCCAGTTTCTGGGCCTATATCTTTTCGCTGGCCGGCTTGCCGGCAGCCTGATTATTGCAGGCTGGATACCGCTGTGGCGATACGCCCCACGGCATCTGCCAGCGTGTCCTGACTGACCGCATAGGAAAAGCGCACATGGCCGGGAGCACCAAAGGCGGTGCCGGGCACCAGCGCCACACCGGTTTCTTCCAGTAGCCATTCGCAGATTACCACATCATCAGTCAGTTTGAGGCCGGCAGCGGTGGTTTTGCCAAGCCAGCCTGCTACGGAGGGGAACACGTAAAATGCGCCGTCCGGCATAATGGCATGCATGCCGGGAATGGCATTGATGGCATCTACCAGCCAGCCACGCCGGGTTTCGTAGGTGGCGACCATCTCTTCGAGTTCATCGCTTGGGCCGCTTAGTGCAGCCAGGGCGGCTTTCTGGGCAATGGCGTTGGGGTTGGACGTGCTCTGGCCCTGAATCTTGGTCATGGCCTTGATGATGGCCTTGGGGCCAGCGCAGAAGCCGATACGCCAGCCGGTCATGCAATAGGCCTTGGAGACGCCGTTAAAGGTAATGGTTTGCTCTTTCAGGTCGGGGTTGACCTGTGCGAAGGTAGCGAATGTCTTGCCATCAAACAGGATTTTTTCATACATGTCATCCGTCGCCACAATCAGACCCGGGTGTTTGCGCACTACCGCGCCAATGGCTTTCAATTCATCCGCCGAATACACCATGCCGGTCGGGTTGGAAGGAGAATTGAGAAACAGGATTTTACAGCGATGGCACAACACCTCATCGAGCTGTTCGGCGGTGATTTTGAAGTCGGCCTCGGCTGTGGTGGGTACAATTACCGGCGTGCCTTCGGCCAGTTTGACCATGTCGGGGTACGATACCCAGTAAGGCGCAGGGATGATGGCGCGCTCACCGGG
>CAZXAI010000291.1:0-1755 GCA_964638265.1 uncultured Zetaproteobacteria bacterium | reverse complement strand
AATCGTGAGCCTGCTCCTCAGGTGTGGGTTGTTTGAACGCCTGCACCCGGCAGCCTTGCGGGTTCATATAACCCAGTACATGCCTGATCGTTCCATCCTTGCCGCCGGCATCCATGGCCTGCAAGCAAATCAACAGACTCTGGCCGGATTCGGCATAGAGGCGGTACTGCAATTCTCTGAGTCGATCAGCATAATGCTGAATTAATGGCTGGGCATCCTGTTTATCCAGCAAACCATCCCTGCCATCCGGATCAATCTGGTTCAGATGGATATGACTACCGGGCTGTACCCGGTATTTTTTGCTAAATCGCATGCCTGCCTCCTTCTTTTTACTGGCTTTGTAAAAAACCAGCATTGCATCCATGAGCGGGCGCATTGTTTATGTGATGATCATTCACGGATTCATCAACGGATGTTTTCTGTTTCTGCGCACAACGCGTAATTGGGCAATTGCCAACTCCAGATCCAGCATAGCCTTGCTTGCTTTCTCCTGACTGGAAGAGCGCAGCATCCGCTTCGCATCTGCCGCCGCCTGCTTGGCTTTCGACTCATCAATATCTTTAGCCCGCTCGATGGCATCGGCCAATATAATAATCCCGTCCGGTTGCACCTCGACATAACCGCCAAACACGACCATATCATCCGTCTGGCAAGGGCAACCCTGATCATCCACGCAATCAATGCGTACTTCCCCCGGCCTGAGCGTGGCCAGCAGCGGTGCATGACCAGGCATAATGGCGATTTCACCATCCACGCTGGGCACCACGACCATACTGGCCGTCCCCCTGTACACTTCCTGCTCCACTGTCGCAATAAGAATACGCATGCACTTCATAACTCAACACCTCGCCAATTATATTACACCCATGTTTTTCTAATCCCAAACGCACTGGTCTGGAGTGAAACGTACGCCACAACCACTTAGTCATGGTTTTGCCCGACGTGTGGATCAAACGCGAATGCGTTGCGTAATTATATAGAGCAGAGAGGATGAACGTGGCGGCCCGGTCGGTGATCGCCTTATGGTCGCCTGTCTTGCATCACTGTCAGAGAGCCGAACGACGGACAGACTGTCAATACCTGACAGCAGCAGCGCAAACGGAGAAACGGAAAGAAAAACAACATTCGATAACTGATCGAGCTGATCACAATGATAACAATTGCCCGAATGACTCCGGCCATGCTGATCGCTTGTCTGACCAGCTCTGGTACCGTACACCTGCACATTCTGAACCTGCATGTGCTGAACGCCCTCGGGCTGTGGCATCGCATGCGCGTCAAGTGTCAGCAGACACAAACTACCCACCATAAGCTGCACGGAAAACAGCACCGTAATCATCCGGCTAAAGGTGCGATCATGCAATTTGCGCATCAACATGCGAATACATTAAGCCCGTAGAGATGAAAATACAATGAATGAAGCAGAGCCTGACAGTCGTCAGCCGTTCATCCCGAGGTGGTCTCCGAACCTGAGGCTGGAGATATGACAGTCCTGACTCAGGAATATCGCGACCGCATCCCGGGTTGACTCAATCCAGTCGTTGTGTTCCGCGCTGACGGCATTGAAAAAAACCCGGGCGGGGGAGCGGCTCATCTGCGCCAGCTTATCGAGCGTCAACAGCGTTTGATTGATGGCGCCCAGCTTGCAACCGACCACCAGCCAGACATCACAATCCGGCATGGCTGCAATCCAGTCGGATACCAGCCAGGTATCGGTGAGCGGCGTCATCAGCCCCCCCACCCCTTCAATCAGAC
>CAZXAI010000290.1:0-1757 GCA_964638265.1 uncultured Zetaproteobacteria bacterium | reverse complement strand
CACGCTGTTCGCTCACGCCGGCGCTCTCGAATGTCGCCATTTCGTTATGCAGGGCAATGGCCGACTGCAATAACGGCACCACCAGCGCCGCGCCCGAGCCTTCACCGAGCCGCATTTCAAAATCGATCAGGGCCTTGAGCCCCAGTGTCTCCAGCGCCAGCGCATGGCCGTATTCCTGCGACACATGGCTGGCCAGCATCCAGCCGGTCACTGCCGGTTCGATGACACTGGCCGCCAACGCAGCGGCAGCAGCGATAAAACCGTCAATCAGCACGGGTACGCCGGATTCCGCCGCCTGTAGATAAAAACCGGCCATGGCAGCAATTTCCAGGCCGCCGAGTTCCTGCAACATCTGCCTATCCGGCGCATGTTCAATGCGCTGCAACGCCCGCCTGACCACATCGACTTTCAGCTGGCGTCCGGCATCATCCACGCCGGTGCCAAAACCGACCACGGATTCCGGCGATGCGCCGGTCAACCGACAAATCAAACAGGCTGAAGCCGTCGTATTGCCAATCCCCATATCGCCGGCAATCAGCAGGTTCGCCCCTGCCTCTATCGCAGCTTGTGCCTGCGATCGTCCGACATGCAATGCCGCCTCGCATTCAGCCGCACTCATCGCTGCTTCATGCAATAAATTATGCGTGCCCGGCTTCACCTTTTCTGAACCGATGCCCTCAACACCGGCAAGATCGCCCGCCACACCCACATCCATAACAGACAAACTGGCATCACAACGGCGCGCCAGCACATTGATGGCCGCGCCGCCGCGCGCGAAATTCTTCACCATTTCCCCGGTCACCACCGATGGATAGGCGGAGACGCCTTCATCCACCACGCCGTGATCGCCGGCAAACACCGTGATATGCGCGTTTAACTGATCGGGCTTTACCTTGCCCTGCCGCGCCGCAAACCAGCAGGCCACATCCTCCAGCCGACCCAGCGCCCCGCGCGGTTTGGTCAACCTGTCCTGATGCGCCCGCGCCTGTGCTTCAATGCTTGAATCAATCTGAATCATGGACAATACCCGTCTCCCTGGATGAAATATTCGGAATGTGTGTATGAACACAAGCTGCAACACAGTCATGCTGGCGCATTATTTGTTTCATATTAGTGGCTGACGGTGCTCGAAAACAGGTGAATCACCAGCACGCCGGCAACAATCAGGCTCATGCCAATGATCGCAGGCCAATCGGGTATTTGCCTGTAGAGCAGCACGCCGACAACGGCCACCAGTACAATACCGACACCCGACCAAATGGCATAGGTAATGCCAAGCGGAATCGTTCTGAGCACCAGCGTCAAACAATAAAACGCAATGCCGTAGCCGGCCACAACAATCAGGCTGGGCACCCAGCGTGTGAATTCCGCCGATGCCTTTAAAGCACTGGTTGCGGCGACTTCAGCCACGATTGCAAGCGCCAGATACATATATGCCATGCCTTACCCTCCGCGTCCCGGTCTCACCGCATTCACCACACCGTTCATTTCAACCGCAGCGGCAAGCCTGCCGTGACAAATTCGACCCGATCCGCCACCGCCGCGACGGCCTGATTCAGCCGCCCCTGCGCATCACGAAACACGCGACCTTCACGCGTTTCCGGCACCAGCCCCATGCCGACTTCGTTGCTGACCAGAATCACATGACCGGCCAGCTGCGGCAGGCATTCGCACAGCGCTGCAATTTCGCTATCTATATGTTTGCCGGCAAACATCAGATTGGATAACCACAGCGTCAGACAGTCCACCAGCACGAC
>CAZXAI010000289.1:0-1768 GCA_964638265.1 uncultured Zetaproteobacteria bacterium | reverse complement strand
TACGCGGCTCCGGCACGGAAATGCTGCCCACCTGCGATACCGGCACGTCCGAACCGTAATAAGGCACTTTCACATGATCGAGCAAAGCCGCATTGGCCCGGCCGGTTCGAATGGTGGCCAGTTCCGACTTCAACGCCACAATGGACTTCTGCATTCTGTTTTCCATAAGACCGCTTTCCATATCACTGCTCATCTTTATCCCTCCTGAACCAGCGTGCCGACCGCTTCGCCTGATACCGCCCGCAGCATCTGCCCCGGCGTCGTCACATCAAATACGACTATGGGCATCTGATTATCCCGACACAAGGACATCGCAGTGGCATCCATGACACCGAGGCGTTTGGTCAGTGCTTCGGTAAATGTCAGCGTATCGTATTTCGTAGCTGTCGGGTCTTTGTTCGGGTCAGCCGTATACACGCCGTCCACTTTGGTACCCTTGAGCACCGCATCAGCCTGAATTTCCATGGCGCGCAAACTGGCCGCCGTATCGGTGGTGAAATAAGGATTGCCCGTGCCGGCGCCAAAAATAAGAATGCGTCCCTTTTCCAGGTGACGCACGGCTCTGCGCCGGATATAGGGTTCGGCCACTTCCTTGATATACAGGGCGGATATCACCCGCACCGTCGCACCGTTTCGCTCAATGGCATCCTGCAAGGCAATGGCGTTCATCATCGTCGCCAGCATACCCATATAATCGGCGCTGGTGCGATCCATGCCTGATGCCATACCGCTCATGCCGCGAAAAATATTGCCGCCGCCAATCACGATGGCCAGCTCAACGCCGGTCTGCTGCACCTCAATCAGTTCAATGGCCAGACGATTGATCGTCTCTGCATTGATACCAAAAGCGGTATCACCCATCAATACTTCGCCGGACAGTTTCAGCAGCACCCGCTTATACGGGCGCTGCTGCACACTATTGCCGGAAGAAGATCCCATCAGGGTCAGCTGCCCTGAATCTGGGCAGCCACTTCGGCTGCGAAATCTTCTTCTTTTTTCTCAATGCCCTCGCCCAGCTGGAAACGCGCCATGCTGGTTACCGTAGCGCCACCGAGCGCCTGGCCGACTTTCTGATCGGTATCCATGACAAAATCCTGCTCCAGCAAACAGGTCTCCGAATAGAATCGATTCATCTGACCGCTGACGATTTTTTCAACAATCGCTGCAGGCTTGCCGCTGGCAATAGCGCGCTCGGACAGTACCGCACGTTCGCGTTCAACTGCGTCCGCATCCACATCATCACGGCTGATACTGGCCGGATTGGCAGCTGCCACATGCATGGCAATACCACGCGCCAGATCCGCATCGACTTCAGCATCAAAACCAACCAGCACGCCGATTTTACCGCCAGCATGCACATAGGCCGCGACCGTGGCTGCTTCTGTGCGCGCAAAGCGGCGAATGCCCATGTTTTCACCAATGGTGGCAATCAACTGGGACAATGCCTCCTCGACATTATGCTCCGCATCAAACGCCAGCGTCTTCAAGGCATCGACATCGGCCGGATTCTGCTCAATAATCAACTCAGCCAGTTTATTAACAAAGCTTACGAACTGATCGTTTTTGCTGACAAAATCTGTTTCCGAATTAACTTCCAGCACCACGCCGGCATTGCCTTTGGCGATGGCGACCACGATACCTTCAGCAGCCACGCGACCGGCCTTTTTGGATGCAGCAGCCAGGCCTTTTTTGCGCAGGAAATCCACCGCAGCATCAATATTGCCGTCGGTTTCAGTCAATGCTTTTTTGCAGTCCATCATGCCTGCGC
>CAZXAI010000288.1:0-1772 GCA_964638265.1 uncultured Zetaproteobacteria bacterium | reverse complement strand
ATGTAGCCTGCGCCCATGTTCAATGTGCTGCTTGGCATGGCTGCCATCATCCTGGTCGGTATCGGCTGGCGTGTGTTGCTGGGCCGCAAGTCGGCAGAAAACATTCGCGCCCATCTGGCTCAGTCCGTTTACCATATTTTCCTGCCGGCGCTGGTGCTGCATGTACTCTGGCAATCACCGGTTGACCTGAACACGGTTCGTATCCCGCTGGTGGCGGCGTTATCCGTATTATTATCGCTGTTAGCGGCTTTTTTATTATATGGCAATGGCAAGCTGGTGGCGGCTTTTATGCCCGGCAATACCAACAAAATGGTGGGCGCACTGCTGCTGGCTTCGGCCTTTGGTAATTTCTCCTACCTGGGGCTGCCTGTGCTGAGTCAGACCTTCGGCGACTGGGCACAGGTGGTCGCCATCCAGTTTGACCTGCTGGCCAGTACGCCGATTTTGTTCACTGTCGGTATTATTCTGGCCCGCTACTACGGCCATTCCAGCGAGGGTCACCATGTGCTGCTCAGTCTGTTTCAGGTGCCCCCGATATGGGCCGCCGTGGCCGGTTTATTACTGAGTGTTTTTGCTGTGCCCATGCCGGTCTGGCTGGATACGGCGCTGGCTACGCTGGCGGCAGCCGTGGTGCCGTTGATGCTGTTATCTGTTGGCATGGCGCTGCGCTGGCAATCGGGTTGGGCGGCGCGCATTCCTGTATTGCTGCCGGTGCTGACGATTCAACTGGTGCTGATGCCGTTGATTGCATGGGGCGCATCCATTGGCGTGGGTCTGCCGCAGACATTCCTGCCTCCGAGCGTGATTGAAGCGGCCATGCCGACCATGGTGCTGGGGCTGGTTGTATGCGACCGCTTCAAACTCGATGTAGGGCTGTATGCCGAAGCGGTGACGCTCACGACGGTTTTATCACTATTGACACTGCCATTGTGGCTACAGGCGGTCAGCTGATGCATGGCCGGCATTATTCGGCCTGGGAATGAAACAGCTGAATTGATGCACTTCGGGTGCTTCGTGGTTACTATGCCGGCGTTTACAGGGGGAATGATATGTCCAACGAGTTTAAAGATCGCATTATCATGGTGACCGGCGCATCCGACGGCATCGGCCAGCGCGTTGCGGCTGCACTGGGTGAAGCCGGCGCCAATGTGATTGCGCTGGGGCGTAATGAAGACGGTTTGCAGCAAACGCTGGAACGTATTGAGGAGTTGGGCGGTCGCTGCCTGTGCATTCCGTTCGATTTGATGGATTTTGACGATTACGGCAAACTGTTCCTGTCTCTGAAAGACCAGATTCCGCACCTGGACGGCCTGGTGCATTGCGCCGGCTCGATTGATCGCTGCACGCCGATGCAATATGTCAAAACCGATGTGTTCAGGCAGATGCTCGATATTCATCTGACTGCGCCGAATATGCTGACCCAGATCATGCTGCCCCTGCTCAAACGCGCCGAGGCGGCTTCGATTGTGTTCACGACTTGCGACATGGTGGATAAAGATCAAAAGAATTTCCATGCCTATGGTTTCGCCAAACGGGCGCTGGCCTATGCCGCCGCTACCTGGCAGGCCGAACAGCCGGATTCGCCGTATCGCTTCAATACACTTAACCCCGGTTGCGTACGCACCGAGTTATTCAAGCGCGCTTTCGGCGGCACCCACCCCAGGGAAGTGCCGGCGATCAGCAGTGTTGTGCCGGCTTATTTATATCTGCTGTCCGATGCATCCAAAGAGCTGCGCGGTCAGAGCATCCATGCCCGCGATCTGGATTTGAAC
>CAZXAI010000287.1:0-1796 GCA_964638265.1 uncultured Zetaproteobacteria bacterium | reverse complement strand
CTGACAGGCTTCACATTGCGAAAGCCCCGGGCAATATGGCGTGCCGCCTGAGCCACAACGGCCAGCAGCGCTGCACGGCTCTGTTCGGGATGTTTGAGCAAATCGGAAAAATTCTGATAGGCGACTGTCGAATCCGCCCCTGATAGCACTGCGGCCTTGCCATAACCCAGTGCCATGATTTTCAGCGTGCCTGCATCCAGCCCCATGGAAAATCTATCACTATACAGCACACTCCGGCTCACCGGGTCGATCAGTTCCGCCTGTACAAACAGAGAAGGCACAAAAGGCGAGCTCAGGCCTTTGGACCAAAAACCCATCTGCTTCAATTTGATGCGAAAAATCGCATCTGTCCGAGCCAGTATGTCTTTCCCGCTTTTTTTGTAATAGTCCCAGTATGGCTGTTGCGACAGGCCAAGCTGATAACCCCGGTCAGTTAACTCCTGCGCCAGGGTCTGTGTAAACATATCGATGCACATTTTATTCACCGGGCCGGCCACTTTCTCATATTCATAAGCATGGTTGGCCACCATTACGGCATCGAGCACCATGCCGGAACTGCCCATGACTGCAAATACCGGATTCAGCCGTCGAATCAACAGCACGCCGTTCACTTCCAGCCTGGCCAGCTCGATTGTGTTCACATCCGCCGCCAACACCGGCTGCAAAGGAATTTTTGCCAAGCCACATGAACACAGCAATACCGGAAGCAGGAATAAAGGGGTTCTTAAACCAGCGCGCACTGCGGCCAACCCGACACAAACACGCAGCCTGCGGCTTCGGGAAACCACCACCCCCCAATCCATAATCACCTGTCTTCTCCCGTCTAACGCGCATGGACTTTTTCCACCCCATGCTATTGTTTCACATCATGAGGCTGGAAAAGCCATGCAGGCGCATTGTTTATTTTATTAACGCGGCGCCAAGCATACGAAGGCAGCCAGGCATCGCAAGCCACCAGCGACGAAACCCGGCAGGGTGAACACGCCAGATTTCTTTGCATCCTTCGATTTGACCGGATAAGCTGCGATGATGTCAAAACACCGGCTCGCCATACTCTGGCTCTCACTAAGCCTGTCCGCCATTGGCGGCATACCCTCACTGCATGCGGCAACAGACATCTATGTTGTCCGCCATGCTGAAACCATGGGCAATATGACCCATCACCACAGCCGCGAAAATGACCGCACGCTCTCGCCCGAAGGCAACAGACAAGTGGCACAGCTGACCCGGAAGCTGGACCGGTTCCGATTCGATGCCATCATCGTCAGCCCGAAATACCGGGCCCTGAAAACCATCCTGCCCTATTTGAAAAAGCACCGGATGACAGCGGAAATCTGGCCGGAACTGGCCGAGTGCTGCTGGCAAAAACAGCGCGCGTTATCTGCCGGCATGCCCGTTCGCGGCGCGCAAATCAGACTCGATCCGGCCATGCGTCCCTATTTTACCTTTGCCCGGGCAGACGATCGTTTCAGCTATCATACGCGCGGTTACGGCCAGGGCATATTGCAAACGCGCATGGCTGCCGAGCGGATAAGAACGCGTTTTGCCGGCTCGGGCAAGCGCATTCTCGTTGTCGGGCACTACCATGCCGGATCACGCCTGATCGAAATCCTGCAAGGCGATAAGCCAACCGGACGCTATAACATCGCCAACACACAGTTACTCCACCTGCGTGAATACAGCCGGGGTAATTTCTCTCTGCTCAGCCACCTGTAATGTACAGGCCATTCAAATATGCATGTGCTGCGGCGCTGGGCATTCTTTTATTCGCCACCCCCGTACTGGCAGATAATACG
>CAZXAI010000286.1:0-1818 GCA_964638265.1 uncultured Zetaproteobacteria bacterium | reverse complement strand
GCGGTATACCTGACCTGCCGCTTCGGTTTTATCAATGTGCGTATGATGGGCCATGCAATGCAGGTGATTCGGGGTAAATATCAGTCTCCGGCAGATACAGGCGAGGTGTCGCCGTTTCAGGCGCTGACTACGGCGCTGTCGGCTACGGTCGGTTTGGGGAATATCGCCGGCGTGGCGATTGCGGTCAGTATTGGCGGGCCGGGGGCAACATTCTGGATGATTGTGGCCGGATTTTTCGGCATGACCGCCAAATTTACCGAAGTGACACTGGCGCAGACCTATCGTGAAATCCGGCCGGACGGACGTATCATGGGTGGGGCGATGGAGTATCTGTCGCGCGGCTTTGCCGAAAAAGGCATGGCCGGCACCGGCAAGGCGCTGGCCGTCCTGTTTGCGGTACTGTGCGTGGGCGCTTCTCTGGGCGGCGGTAACGCTTTTCAGGTGTCGCAGGCGCTGGGTGCTGTGCAGGGCGAGTTGCCGTTTTTTAAGGCATTCCCATGGGTATTCGGCGTGTTTATGGCCGGTGCGGTGGGGCTGGTGATTATCGGCGGCATCAAGCGCATCGCCCATGCGGCGGAAGCGATTGTGCCAACCATGGTGCTGATCTATTTGTCGGCCTGCTTGTGGATCATTCTGTCCCACGCCGCTGATATTCCGGCTGCATTTTCCCTGATCGTCCACGAAGCCTTTGCACCGACGGCGGTGGCCGGCGGTTTTATCGGTGTGCTGGTGCAGGGCTTTAAACGCGCTGCATTTTCCAGTGAGGCGGGCATTGGATCGGCAGCCATCGCGCATTCAGCCGCCTCGGTCAAATACCCGGTGCGTCAGGGCTTTGTGGCGCTGTATGAGCCGTTTATTGATACCATTATCATCTGCACCATGACGGCGCTGGTGATTATTCTGACCGGCGTTTACAACGCGCCGGAGCACCACGCGCTGGTGGAAGCCAGCAAGGGGGCCGCGCTGACGGCGGCAGCCTTTGGTTCGGTAATTTCGTGGTTCCCGATTATCCTGTCCGTATCGGTGGTGTTGTTTGCCTATTCGACCATGATTTCGTGGTCGTATTATGGCGAGCGTTGCTGGACATATGTGTTCGGCGAGCGCTTTTCGATGGTTTACCGCATTATTTTTCTGATGTTTGTGGTGCTGGCCTCATTGGTCAGTGCGGGCAATATCCTGGACTTTTCCGACCTGTTGCTCTTGTCCATGGCCTTTCCCAATTTTCTGGCGCTGTATTTATTGCAGGACAAGGTGGCCGTCGCACTCAGGGATTACCTTGGCCTGCTCAGAAGCGGCGAGATGGATCGGGATCATGCGCAGGCAGTATCTGAAACGAAATAAGCGAACCGCAATTGATGATGCCGTGTGTTTGTGATGCGACTCACATACGATAGCAATTTCACCGTTAATATTCGCCCTGTGAGTCGTTACAAGGTGTGACGATATCTCATCAAGGAGAATATTATGAGCTTTCTGAACAGCATGATGAACAAGATGGCGATGAATAAAATGAAGCATGAAAAAGAGATGGCGGCGCTGGCTGCCATCTGTCAAATTTCCAGCAATGATCTGACCGCTTCGTATTCCTGCGAAGATACGGCGAGTCAGTGCTTTTACGCTTCATTCCAGGTGAGTATCTAAATTCGATAGCAGCTTTCGTGCTGCATGTATGACCGTCAAACAAAAAAACAACAAGGAGCGTGGATATGCGCGGCATCAATCAGACCCATCATATGGCAGATAACAGCGAGGCTGTATTACACACATCGATCAATGGCGTAATGTATGATATTCCAGCGTGGCTGAATCCGGATTTCT
>CAZXAI010000285.1:0-1830 GCA_964638265.1 uncultured Zetaproteobacteria bacterium | reverse complement strand
CGATTGCCGTGTTGTCGAAGCTGGTCAAGCAGCGCCATGATGCCGCCAGCCAATATGCCGATGCAGGCCGCGACGATCTGCAACAGACGGAACTGGCTGAAATTGCCATCATCCAGGCTTATCTGCCTGAACCATTGTCCGATGATGAGCTGACCGCCATCGTGGATCAGGCCATTTGCGACACCGGCGCAGCCAGCATGCGTGATATGGGCAAGGTAATGGGCATGGTCAAGAGCAAGGCTGAAGGGCGTGCCGATATGGGCAAAATATCCAGTATCGTCAAATCGCGACTGGGCTGATCGGGGGCACCACACTTGCATCTGCCCTGCTTATGCACTACATAATAGCATATGGCCCACTTTTCCCCCGCATTTCTCGATGAGGTCGTAGCTCGCTCCGATATCGTTGATATTATTGCACGCCATGTCGAACTGAAAAAGTCCGGCGCCAACCTGATGGGCTTATGCCCCTTCCACCATGAGAAATCGCCGTCATTCTCGGTTTCGCCCGATAAGCAGCTGTACTATTGCTTCGGTTGCGGTCAGGGCGGCGGCGCTTTCCAGTTCCTGATGGAGCATGACGGTTATTCATTTCCCGAAGCGGTGGAATATCTGGCTGAAAAAGCGGGGCTGGCTGTGCCGCAGGATAGTGAACGCGCCCCCGTCGATGAGGCACGCCAGAAACAGGCTTATGACATGCTGGCACGCGCATCTGAAGCCATGGCTCGCGCGCTCGGCGCTGAATATGGAGCAACAGCCCGCGCCTATTTGCAACAGCGGGGCCTGCCTGCCGAAATTATCCGCGACTATGGGCTGGGCTATGCGCCGGCTGGCTACGGCTTTATGAACAGGGTGTTCGGCAGTGATGCCCAGACCAATCGGCAACTCGAATCGGTCGGTCTGCTGTTCAAGGGCGAGCATGGTTATGGCGACCGCTTCCGCGACCGGTTGATGTTCACCATTCGCGATCGGCGCGGTCGCGTGGTGGGGTTCGGTGGCCGGGTGCTGGGCGCAGGCGAACCCAAATATCTCAATTCGCCGGAAACCAGCTGGTTTCACAAATCCGATTTATTATACGGTTATTCCGAGCACCGCGACAGCATTCGCAAACGCAAACAGCTGGTGGTGGTGGAAGGCTATATGGATGTGCTGGGCATGGCCGCCCACGGCCTGAAAACCGGCCTGGCCCCATTGGGTACCGCTATCGGCGAGGGTCAGCTGCGGGAGATTTTCCGCCTGTGCGATAGCCCGGTCTTTTCTTTCGACGGTGATCGTGCCGGCAGGCAGGCGGCATGGCGGGCGCTGGAACGTATGATGCCCTTGCTGAAATCCGAACTTACACCGCGTTTTCTCTACCTGCCCGAAGGTGAAGATCCGGATTCACTGCTCAATGCCGCCGGTAAAGACGCATTTCAGCGCCGTCTGGCCGAAGATAGCAAGCCGGTGCTGGAAACATGGCTGACGGGGCTGAAGCTGCTGGCCGGGCACGGTGCGGATGGTCGCGCCCGCATGGCCAAAAAAGCCGACGCCATGCTGGCCACCATGACCGACGCCTATCTCAGGCAGGCATGGCGGCAGGAAGTGGAGCAGGCGACCGGTATTACCCTGCAGCGAGCGCGGCGACGCCTGCCTGTAAAGCCAGAGCCGCAGGTGCAACATCCAGTTGAACCCAATGCCATTGAAGAACGCTTTATGGCCGCGCTGATGCAGCAGCCCGTACGTTTCAGGGCAATGCCGGCCTGTGCCGACCGCTTCTTTGTTGACAATGCATTGATTTCACAGTTATACTCGCGCGCTTTTTCGATGAATACGGATGCCGAAGACGACAATA
>CAZXAI010000284.1:0-1835 GCA_964638265.1 uncultured Zetaproteobacteria bacterium | reverse complement strand
GGCGCCGATGTCGAAGATACCGAGGGCTTGATCGATTACGCCCGCAGTATCGATGGGGTAGAGGTCGCTGTGTTTATCCGCGTTGATGAACGCGACAACGATCGCTGGAAAATCAGTTTCAGGGGAAAAACATGGGCCAATGTCGGTGATCTGGCAGCTACGCTCGGTGGTGGCGGTCATGCCTATGCGGCAGGTTGCATTCTGCAGGGCTCGCTGGCTTCGGTTTGTGAGCAGGTAGAGCAGGCGGTCAGCCTCACACTGGCATAGAAGAGTCCATCACCATGCCGATACATACTGTTTGCGGAATCGTTTTTCTCGATAAACCACACGGTTGGACATCACGCCGCGCTGTCAATGAAGTGGTGCGTATGTTTTCAGAGCCGGGCCAGAAGCGTATCAAGGCCGGCCATGCAGGCACGCTCGACCCGCTGGCCACAGGCATGCTGCCGATTCTGCTGGGCGATGCCACCCGTTTTGCCGAGATGGGTCTGAATGCGGAGAAATCCTATCGCATGAGTTTTGATCTCTCTTATCAGACTGATACGCTGGATCAGGAAGGTGAGCTGAGTCGTCGATTTGACGGGGTAGTCAGCCGGGAGCAAGTAGAAGCCGTGTTGGCTGAATTTCGCGGCCAGATTGAGCAGACGCCGCCAGCCTATTCCGCTATTCGTATCCATGGCAAACGCGCCCATGATCTGGCGCGCAAGGGCAAAGACGTGGTGATGCAATCGCGCCCTGTCACCGTGCATGCGATAGCGCTGGTAGATTTTGCATTTCCTGTCGTCAGTCTGGAAGTATCCTGCTCGAAAGGCACGTATATGCGTTCTCTGGCTCGCGATATTGGTGCGCGCCTGGGCATGGGCGGATGTGTGACGCATTTGCGCCGCCTCTCTACCGGCGGCTGGCCGGCAGCGATGATGGTCACGCCTGAACAGCTGATGGCGCAGAAGCAAGCCTGCCTGTTGCCGCTGGCGCAATGGCTGCGTGAATTTGAGCCGCTGCATCTATCGCCTGAGGAGGGGAAACGCTTCCTGCAGGGGCAGCGCATACAATTGAAAGATACCCAAACGGATGTAAATACAGCGACAGCAGACGCACGTAATATAGCAGTGTTTGCGCAAGACATATTGCTGGGAACAGGAACGCTCAAGGGCGGTATGCGCCATATGGTATTGCATCCGGCCCGGATCATGCCATCGGCGCAGCAGGTGTTTTTATGAGCGCTGTGTTGTGATGGATGAAACGAATAAAATAAAACGCCGAAACTACAAAATTATGGGCGTGGCTTTTGCTGTATTGATCTTTGTGAATATATTCAGCCCGGGTCAGCCCACGCACAACAACAAGGAGGACAAGATGGGTTTATTTACAACAGCGCCACAGGCAGGGGATACAGATATTCCGGCCGGCAATCATATCAAAATCGAAACGGAATACGGCGATATTCTGATTGAACTGTATCCGGATTCGGCTCCGAATACGGTGGCCAACTTCAAGGCATTGGCCGGCAAGGGCTTTTATGACGGGCTGACATTTCACCGCGTGATTGCCGGTTTTATGGCCCAGGGCGGTGATCCGGACGGTACCGGTACCGGTGGCCCCGGTTATAAAGTCAAAGCCGAATTCAATGATCGCAAGCATGTGCGCGGCACCGTCGCCATGGCGCGCTCCGCCAGCCCCGATTCCGCCGGTAGCCAGTTTTACATCTGTTTCGCCCCGCAACCGCATCTCGATGGCCAATACACCATCTTCGGTCAGGTCGTCGAAGGCATGGATGTGGTCGATCAGATCAAGCAGGGTGATGTGATGACCCAGGTGTCTGTTCTCCCCTAGCC
>CAZXAI010000283.1:0-1867 GCA_964638265.1 uncultured Zetaproteobacteria bacterium | reverse complement strand
GTGAAAGCTTTTGACGTTACCTTTCTTAAACAATGTGAAAATCATTGCAGTTATCGGGCAAATGGCCAGCAGAAAATTCGATTGTCTCCACCTGCGCATAGCCCGGCCCGCGCTTCAACCACTGCTTCATCTGTTCAATCGCTTCGGATTCCCCGCAAATCAGCGCCTCAACGCTGCCATCGGGTTGATTGCGCACCCAGCCGGCAATACCCAGCTTGCGCGCCTGGATTTGGGTAGAATAACGAAACCCCACCCCCTGCACGCGGCCCTGAATATGGGCATGCACACAGCTGGTCATATATCACCGGGGCGCAGGATGGTATCCCGGGCGCATTTGTTCGTATGCGGGTAATCCGTCGAATAATGCAGCCCGCGCGATTCATGCCGTTGCTGCGCGCTCTGCACAATCAGTTCCGCCATCAGCGCCAGATTACGCAATTCCAGCAAGTCCTGGCTGACCGGATGTTTCCAGTAATAGGAGGCGATTTCCTCCTGAATCAGGCGCAATCGTCGCCGTGCCCGCCTTAAACGTTCATCGGAACGCACAATACCGACATAGTGCGACATGGTGGCGCGAATCTCATCCCAGTTCTGCTTGATCTGGATACGCTCGGTTTCGGGCACTATGCCCGATTCATCCCATACCGGCACCGGATAAACAGCCGTCTGCGGCTGTTTTACGATATCAGCGGCGCAAAAATCGGCCATCACCAGACATTCCAGCAGCGAGTTACTGGCTAAGCGGTTGGCGCCGTGCAGCCCGGTCGCGGCGGTTTCCCCGATCGCATACAAGCCGGCAATAGCCGTTCGCCCATGCACATCCGCTTGAATGCCGCCGCACAGATAATGGGCAGCCGGCACCACCGGGATCGGTTCGGCTGTCATATCCAGACCGAGGCTCAGCAGGCGGGCATGAATATTGCGAAAATGATCCAGTAACTTTTTACGTTTAATCGGACGCGCATCCAGATACATGCAGTCCGCACCCTGCTTTTTCATCTCATAATCAATGGCGCGCGCCACAATATCGCGCGGTGCCAGTTCAGCGCGGTGATCATAATCCGGCATAAAACGACGACCATGCTGATCGACCAGCTGCGCGCCTTCACCGCGCAATGCCTCGGACAGCAACATATTGGAGCCCTGCCGGTGAAACAGACAGGTAGGATGAAACTGAAAAAACTCCAGATTCATCACCGCACAGCCGGCTCGCCAGGCCATGGCAATACCATCACCGGAGGCGGCATGCGGATTAGACGTGTAGAGATACACCTTGCCCGCCCCGCCCGTAGCCAGAATCGTATGCCTGGCGGCAATGGTGAGCACATCGCCATCCGGACTCAGAATATAAGCGCCCAGGCATCGCTTGTGGTCGGCATGCCCCAGGCGACGGGCAGTAATCAGATCAATAGCGGTATGCTGTTCGAGTCGCTGAATATTGGCATGCGGCGCAACCTGCGCCAGCAAGGCCTCGCTGATAGCGCGACCGGTGGCATCCTTGGCATGGGCAATGCGGCGACTGCTGTGTCCGCCCTCGCGGGTCAGATGCAGTGCACCATCCTTGTGATCAAAGCCGGTGCCAATATCAATCAATTCTTCGATAATTTCCGTACCGCGACTGACAATGGCGCGCACCACATCCTCATGGCACAGCCCGGCCCCGGCGGTCAATGTGTCCTGCACATGCGATTCAAACGAATCTTTGTCTGATGATACGCCGGCAATGCCTCCCTGCGCATTCCAGGTACTGGAATCCTGAAACCTGCCTTTATTGACAATCACAACCTGACCGTGCGATGCCAGCCGGCTGGCGGCTAGCAAGCCGGCAGCACCGCTACCGATAATCAGGAAATCTGTTTTGATCTGC
>CAZXAI010000282.1:0-1870 GCA_964638265.1 uncultured Zetaproteobacteria bacterium | reverse complement strand
TGAGCGATAATCGCAACCGCACCGTATCCGATGTACGCTCTGCGTTTAACAAAGGCGGCGGCAATATGGGCGAATCCGGCTGTGTCAGCTGGATGTTCCTGCACAAGGGGCAGTTTATTTTTGATCGCAACACGGTGGATGAAGATCAATTGATGGATATCGCGCTCGAAGCCGGTGCTGAAGATGTGGTCGATCATGCCGACGAAGGTTATATCGAAGTAAGCTGCGATATCGCTGAATTCGGCGATGTGCAGAAAGCCATTGAAGCTGCAGGGCTGGAGCCGCAAGTGGCTGAAATCACCTGGATACCGGAAAATACCATTGCTGTGGAAGGCGAGGCGGCAGAAAAACTGCTGGCGCTGATTGAACGGCTGGAAGAGCTGGACGATGTGCAGAATGTCTATGCCAATTACGATATTTCCGATGCCGAAATGGAACGCATCGGCGCCTAGTTTTACACGGAGATCAAATCAAACGAACCCGAAAAGAGCGCCCTTTCAACTGTTTTTCACCCAGTTTATTCAGCGCGACTGTCACACGCTGCCGGTTCACTGCCACATAGGCCCAGTGATCGAAAATATGAATTTTCCCGACCTGTTGGCCTGCAATATCGCCACCTGCCGTGAGCGCCCCTAAAATATCGCCGGGGCGCAGTTTCTGCTTTTTGCCCCCGCCAATCTGCAGGGTTTGCATCAGCGGCCTGGCGGGACGCTGATCGAGCAAGCTATCTGCCGGCAGTGATGCATTATCAATCGTGCAATGAAGATAATCGCTCAGCATGGTCAGTTTATATTCATTACCGTTGTGCAGGGTAAAAGCCATGCCCGTGCCGCCCGCACGGCCGGTGCGACCAATGCGGTGCACATAGGTTTCCGGTTCGTGAGGCAGGTGAACATTAAATACGGCATCCAGCGCCTCGATATCCAGACCGCGCGCAGCCACATCCGTAGCCACGAGTATCGAAATACTTTTATTGGCAAAGCGCACCATCGTCTGATCGCGCTGCCACTGTTCCAGATCACCATTGAGCGCCAGGGCGCTGAAGCCGTGTTGCACCAGCCGGTTGGCGATATCCACGCTCTCCCGCTTGGTATTGCAAAAGATGAGACTCGATTGCGGCGCATATTGCAATAACAATAAACGCAGTGCGACCATCGCCTGCCGATCGTCCGCCACCTGATAAAAGTGCTGTGAAATCGTACTGTTATCATGGTGTGATTCCACCTTCACCATAACCGGCTTTAACATGGTGCGCTGAACCATATCCTGAATCTTTTCGGGAAATGTAGCGCTGAACAGCAAGCTCTGCCGCCATTTGGGCAGCTGACTGACAATAGCATCCACCGATGCCTGAAAACCCATGTCCAGCATACGATCCGCCTCATCGAGCACCAGCGTATTCACCTGTTTCAAGTGCATCGTACCGCGCCGCAGATGATCATCGATACGACCGGGCGTACCGACAACAATGTGAGCGCCATGCTGTAGCGAGGCCAGCTGCGGCCCGAACGGCATGCCGCCGCACAGTGTTAACACTTTCACATTGCCTAATCTGCGCGCCAGGCGGCGAATTTCTTTGCTCACCTGATCGGCCAGTTCACGGGTCGGACACAAGACCAGCGCCTGAATGCCATGCGCCTTCACATCCAGCTTGTTGAGCAAACCCAGCGCAAACGCAGCCGTTTTACCCGAACCGGTTTTAGCCTGCCCAATCACATCCCGACCGGCCAGTATATCCGGCAGGCTCTGAGCCTGAATCGGAGTCATCTGCTCATAAGCCAGAGAAGATAAGTTGCTGAGCAGATCAGCATGCAGCTTAAGGCTGGAAAAAGAAGTCTGGTTCACTGGATTATCCTGTGTGTTATTTGCC
>CAZXAI010000281.1:0-1894 GCA_964638265.1 uncultured Zetaproteobacteria bacterium | reverse complement strand
GCGGTTAGACAGATTCTGTCAGCTTTGCCTGATCAGGGCGCGATTGCTGCGAATCATGGATTGAATGATTCGCACATAGGCCATGCCGCGTTCGGAATAGGATTTCAGACCGACCACCAGCACCTGCGCATCCAGCGGCTTGCTTTGCACCCGCAGGCTGTGGCGGATACTGCGGAACTCGGCATAGGCCGGCGATGTATTGATATTGTGCAGATAGGCCCGCACCGACTGGCGCACATTATCAAAACGCTGCACTTCATGGCTTGCGCCGGCAGCGCGCTGCCTCGGCACCAAACCACAGCCTTTTGTATAACACCACTGACCGAAGTAATTATTGCCCTGCCGGGCAAAGCGGGATTGACCCCAGGCCGATTCATTGGCGGCCTGCACCAGCGCCATTTCCAGCGGGATCATATCCACGTGAGCCAGCAGCGCCTGCCACGCATCGTATGTCGGTTGCGATGGCATTTTCACGCCATATTCATCAGCGATCTGCTGTAGCCGGACGCGCTGCTGAGGGCTCAGCTGAGATGCCGCCTTCAGATGCATGATTTGCTGGCGCAGGCGCAAAATGCGTTTGTTTTCAGATAGTACAATGGGTTTCATGGCGGCAAAAAACTGCTGTTTCTTGCGGCTGGCATGGCCTGCGGCAGATTGCTTCGTTGGCTGGTCAACCGTCTGGCGGGGCTGCTCAACCTGTGTCGAAAGCTGAATATTTGTCGAACATGCCGACATCAGCATGGCCAGCAGCCACAGGGACAACGTCAGCAATACGCGGGTAGTCAGGGGAATGTTGAATCGTCGTCTATACATAGGCTGAATCCTGCAAAGCAGCTCGCTCTGTTCTGTGATTTGCGCCACACAGCGGCCAGAACGGACAACAGCAGTATTTACAGATACGATTTCGCCATGAGCACAGCAACCCCAACAGCATCTTTTTATGATCTCGGCCCCGAACAGGTATTGCAGGCGGTTGAGAGTCTCGGCTTTGCCTGCAATGGACATCAACTGGGCCTGAATTCCTACGAAAACCGCGTCTATCAGATCGGCCTTGATGACCATAAACCCATTGTCGCCAAGTTTTACCGTCCCAAACGATGGAATGATGAGGCGATTCTGGAAGAACACGCGTTTACGCTCGAACTGGAGGCTTTGGAAATCCCGGTCGTACCGCCACTGCTGATTGATGGCGACAGCCTGTTTCATTTCGGCACTCACCGCTTCGCCCTGTATCCGCTCAAGGCCGGACGCGCGCCTGATCTGGAATGCAAGGTACATCTGGAACAGCTGGGGCGATTTATCGGGCGTATCCACGCACTCGGGGCCACACGCGATTTCCAATACCGACCCGCACTGAATGTGCATACCTTTGGCGATGATGCCTATGAGTTTCTGATGGAGCATGCCTTTATTCCACCCGAACTCGAAAAAGCCTACGAAACCCTGGCCGAGGACTTACTCGATACGATTGAAGAAACATTCAATGCCATCAAGCCGAAATCCATCCGTCTGCATGGCGATGGCCATTCGGGCAATATCCTGTGGCAGGATAACAGCCCCTATATCCTCGATTTCGATGATGCCCGCATGGGGCCGGCAGTGCAGGACTTATGGATGTTTCTCTCCGGTGAACGGCACGATCAGTTGGCTACGCTCGATACGCTGCTCACTGCCTACAGCCAGTTCCACGATTTCGATTGCCGGGAACTATCCCTGATCGAACCCTTGCGCACCCTGCGCATGATGCATCATGCCGCCTGGCTGGCCGAGCGCTGGGATGACCCGGCCTTCAAACGCGCCTTCCCCTGGTTCAACACCCAGCAATACTGGGAAAATCACATTCTCAGTCTCAAGGAACAGGCCGCCGCCATGCAGGAAGAGCCGTTGCAATGGC
>CAZXAI010000280.1:0-1961 GCA_964638265.1 uncultured Zetaproteobacteria bacterium | reverse complement strand
TTGCCGCTGCGCCCGTATGGCCCCCATTGCAAACCGCCATCGGCATAACCGGGTAAGGATTTCGGGAAACCGACGACGAGCATGCCGTGTTCAAGAAAGTTGGAGTATAGCGCCACCATTGTCTGCTCCACGCCGCCGCCTGCACCGCCAAAACCGCCGCCGGTGGCAAATACGCCGCCCACTTTGCCTTCCAGCGCCCCTTCCATCCATAACTTGGCAGCACGGTCGATCAACTGCTTCATCTGCCAGGCCATCGAACCCATGTGAACCGGCGTGCCGAACACAATCACATCGGCCGCCTGCAAATGTTCGAGGCTGGTGTGTTCTGTCGAACACAGGTCAATCGTTACATTCGGGTGACCTGCGCGCATACCGGCGGCAATGGCCTCGGCCATTTTGTTGGTGTTGCCGTAATCGGAATGATAGGCGATCAATACCTGCATCATGTCCTCCCTGGATGGAAATACCACAGCCTATGAATCCATACTGCAATTTCCAGCCGTTGTGGTATACTGACAACATGATTCGCAGTTTGATACTCACCATATTGCTGCTCGCTGCAGCGCCGGCGCAATCGGCACCGGTCGCCCGCCTGCTGGATATTCAGGGCGCGATTGGCCCGGCTGTTGCTGAAGATGTGGCGCATGCCCTTGCCGATGCACAGGGCGCATCGCTGTTTATTCTGCGCATGGATACGCCGGGCGGTCTGGATCTGTCCATGCGACGCATCATACAAGCCATACTTGCATCGAACGTGCCTGTGGTGGGCTATGTCGCGCCGCAGGGCGCGCGCGCCGCCAGCGCCGGTACCTATATTCTCTATGCTGCGCATATTGCCGCCATGGCCCCTGCCACCAACCTCGGTGCGGCAACGCCAGTGCAGATCGGCGGCATGCCCAGGCCGGATATGCCCGCGCCGAATCCTGCTTCATCCCCCAATCACACGAAAAAACATCCGCCATCTGATGCCGCTGTCAGCCCGATGCAACATAAAATGATCAATGATGCAGCAGCCTATATGCGCAGTCTTGCCCAGTTGCGAGGCCGCAATGCCGATTGGGCGGAACAGGCCGTGCGTCAGGCTGCCGCGCTGTCGGCGGAGCAGGCGTTGAAGCAGCATGTGATTGATCTGATCGCCGATGACATTCCCCAACTGCTAACCAAACTGGACGGGCGCACCGTGACCACCGCCCGGGGTGAGATCACCCTGCATACGCAGGGTATGGTGGTGGAGTATGTGGAACGCAGCTGGCGCAGCCAGATACTGGCTGTGATCAGTGACCCCAATATCGCTTATATTCTGATGTTGCTGGGTATCTACGGTCTGTTTTTCGAACTGGCCAACCCCGGCTTTGTGCTGCCCGGCGTGATTGGCGGCATCTCGCTGCTGCTGGCTCTGTTCGCCTTTCAGGTGCTGCCCATCAATATTGCCGGACTCGGCCTGATCGGGCTCGGTATTGCCTTTATGGTTGCCGAGGCTTTTCTGCCCAGCTTCGGCGCACTGGGCTTAGGTGGCGTGATTGCCTTTGTGGCCGGCTCCGTCATGCTGATGGATACGGGCGTGCCGGGTTACGGCGTTTCGATGGTGCTGATTGGCTCGGTGGCACTGCTATCGGCTCTGTTTTTTATTTTTATCACCGGCATGGCGATCAGGGCCAGAAAACGTCCGGTGGTCAGCGGCGCAGAAGAACTGTTGCATGAAACCGGCATGGCACTGGAATCCTTTGAACAATATGGCCATGTCCAGGTACACGGCGAAACATGGCAGGCGAACAGCGAACGACCTGTCCGCAAAGGCGACACGATTCGTGTCAGCGGGCGTAACGGGCTGGTTTTGGAAATCACCCCGATTTCAGACGACTCAACGGAGGTTTCATCATGAGCATCTTACTTGGTATCAGCATTTTCATCCTGATTCTTATTTTCAGCGCATTGCGGGTGCTGCGCGAATATGAGCGCGG
>CAZXAI010000279.1:0-1974 GCA_964638265.1 uncultured Zetaproteobacteria bacterium | reverse complement strand
CAGGCAATTCGATTTGCGGCAGTTTTTGCTTTTTCGGCAGCGCATTAACGGCCTGAATAAGCAGCGCATTCCAGTCGGCATCACGATAGAGTTGCAGCATCGGTTGCGGCAGGGGTGAATTATCCATGCCGAAGATATCTCGGGCATACGGATTGGCGGCCATCACGGTTCCATCATTACTGTTGATGCGCAGCACCGCTTCATTGACCTCGGCCAGCAGGGCATCAAAGCGTGCATTGCTATCGAGTTGCTGTGTTAGTGCGCTGTTTTCTTCCTTGAGGCGTCTTATTTTACCCTGATAGGCGGCCAGCTGCTTGCGCGTGCGGACGCTGAACAAGATGCAGGCCAGCACAACCGCTGCCGCCAGCAGCCACAGCCCGTTCATTCAGCCGGCGTCACAAAGCGATAACCCATACTGCGTACGGTTTCGACACAGTCCTTGCGACCGATTTTCTTCAGCGCCTTGCGCAGGCGCTTGATGGTCACATCCACCGTGCGCGGCTCGACATACACATCGTGACCCCAGACATGATCCAGCAGATAATCGCGGCTGCGGGTTTTGCCCGGCTTCTCCATCAGGATTTTCAGCAACTTGTATTCCAGCGGCCGCACTTCAACGCGCGCATTGCCCTCAAACACCACCGGCACATCGGGATCGAGCTGGATAGCGCCGGTATGCTGAGCGCCTGATTCGACAATACGCATACGCCGCAATAATGCTTTGGCACGCGCCACCAGTTCATCCGGCTCGAATGGCTTGGCCAGATAATCATCCGCGCCTTCATTGAGACCATGCACGCGTTCGCCCGGCATGCCGAGGGCGGTCACCATCAGCACTGGCATATTGCCCTTGCTCGCAGATGCTTTGATCCAGCGCAAAATTTTCATGCCGCTGGCGCCGGGCAACATACGATCGAGCACCACCATCCGCCATGCACCATCGCGCAATGCAGCCAAAGCCGCATCGCCATCGCTGCGCACCGAGGTGGTAAAACCGGCTTTGCGCAAATGCATTTCCATAAGCCGGGCAATGGGCACTTCGTCTTCAACGATAAGAATATCGGCGCTATTGCATGTGGTTTCCTGAGTCATCAGTTCGCGATACTGAAAGTTCGGCTGGCTGAGCTCAAGCATCAGCTGCACCGCCCCGGCACATAATGAGGCATGGCGGCATATTCACTTTCCACCTTGAGCGAAACCTGGGACAGCAGACGGAACATAAAACGCAGCAACAGGTTGCCGAGCGCGGCCTCTTCCACCGAAATCAGGTTAAAATAGTCACGGTTGATGCACAGCAGGGTCATATCCTCGACAGCGGCAACCGTGGCGGCATGGGTGCGCGCTTCATCCAGAAAGGAAAACAGGCCGAACACATCGCCCGCCCCCAGATGGGTATCATGTTCAGATGACGGATTTGATACGATCGCGCTGCCGCTGACAATCAGGCGCATGGTGTGATCCGAATCACTGCCGGCAGCATAGATAATAGCGCCGCTGTCAGCCCGGGCCACATCAAAGCAGTTGAATAACTGCATGCTCTCTTCCAGCTGCATATGCTGACAGATAGGCAGTTCGCAAAATTGATGAAACAGCGGATTGGCCATTCGGGTGGCCGCATAGGCTTCCGTAAGCCCGGCTTGCGTCGCATGATCTATATACATGAGTGCTTCCCCTTATCGTCTCTCGTCGTATGCAAGCAAGGCGAGCATGCGTCTGTGTCACGGATATGACAGCCAGGCGGAAAAACACGTCTGTCATGATCGTGTCACACGCACAGGCACGGGCGCACAGAGCGATCACTGCGTCGAAATGACACATGCAAATAACCACACAAGTTGAGAATGTCACACTCGTGACACACGTCACGCTTACGCTGCGCCGCAACCCGAAACTTTGGGACTCGAATAAAGAGGAGAATCAATTGAAAGCAACTATTAAAACAATCGCTGCTCTCGCTGTATTGGCATATTCTGC
>CAZXAI010000278.1:0-1982 GCA_964638265.1 uncultured Zetaproteobacteria bacterium | reverse complement strand
GCCATAGCGCCGCATTTGTCGCACTGGTTGCCTTTAGCGATGGCGTCAGCACCGAGTTTTTCTTCGGCTTCGCGGCGCTTGGCCTCCAGCTCCGGGGTGGACAGCTGGCCTTCCATCATGCCGATGGATACCAGATGCTGCTGAATCACTTCGCCGATTTCGGCCACGATGGAGGGCATGTATTTGCCGCCGCGTTTGTAGTAACCGCCGCGCGGATCGAATACAGCTTTTAACTCTTCCACCAGGAAAGTGATATCGCCGCCCTTGCGGAAAATCGCCGAGGTGATGCGGGTCAGGGCGACAATCCACATGAAATGTTCCATGTTCTTGGAGTTGATGAAAATCTCGAACGGACGGCGGTGTTCATCCGGCGTGCCGGCATTGATCAGCACATCATTGATGGTGATATACATGGCATGATCGCTCATCGGCGTTTTGATCTTGTAGGTATTGCCCTCAAGAATATCGTCGCGCTCCAGTAGCGGCGCGATGGCCGTTACCTTCTGGTCTTCCTGTGTAGCCTCATCTGCCGGCTTTTTCACTTCGTATGCAGTGATTTTCCTGTCGATTTTAATGCTCATCGTTTGCCTCCATGCATGGCCAGAATGGCTTTTATCCGCTCATGCTCAAAATAACGCAGCGAGTTCGCATGGTTGCCTGTCATGCCCGGACGCTGCGGCCGGTGATTGCGGGTGCTCTCAAATCCATTCGATAACACAGGAGAACCAGCCAATACCCACAGATTCAAAACTTCCCGTAGTAGCCTTCTTTTAGCGCATCGAACAGATTGGCGGCGCTGTGCGTTTCGCCGTCGTACTCGATCTCTTCATTGCCCTTGGCCTCCACTACCGTGCCGTCGTCGAGGGTGAACTGGTAGGTCGTGTTGGCCAGATCCTCTTCCTTGACCAGCACGCCCTGGAACGCTTCCGGATTAAATCGGAAGGTGGTGCAGCCTTTCAGCCCCTGTTCGTAGGCATAGAGATAAATATCCTTGAAATCTTCATAAGGGAAATCGGTCGGCACATTGGCCGTCTTTGAAATGGATGAATCCACCCAGCGCTGTGCAGCGGCCTGAATATCGACATGCTGCTTCGGCGTAACTTCATCCGCAGAGATGAAATAATCCGGCAGCTGGCTGCCTGCTTCCGTTGAGAAGGGCATGGCATCGGCATTGATCAGCTCGCGATAGGCCAGCAGTTCATAGGAGAATACATCCACTTTTTCTTTGGTCTTGCGCCCTTCGCGGATGATATTGCGGGCATAATGGTGGGCGAAGCTCGGCTCGATGCCGTTGGAGGCATTATTGGCCAGACTCAGCGAAATCGTGCCGGTCGGCGCAATCGATGAGTGGTGCGTGAAACGACAGCCTGTTTCGATCAGCGACTCAATCAGTTGCCGATCCTCTGCATTGCCGGTGGCCAGAAACTTCTGCATATATTTGGAGTATTTGCCCCACAGGATTTTACCGCTCAGCTTATCACCGACCTGAATGCCATCGGCGGCCATTTCCGGGCGCTTGGCCATCATTTCAGCGGTGACCTCATATTCTTTTTCCAGCGCCGGCGCGACGCCCTTTTCTTCAGCCAGCTCCAGACCGGTGGCGAAACCGGTGCGAGCCATTTCATAGGCAATTTTCTCAGTGAATTCGAGTGACTCGGCCGTGCCGTATGCCGTACGCAGCATGGTCAGTGCGGAACCCAGCCCCAGAAAGCCCATGCCATGACGGCGTTTGGAAACAATCTCGTCGCGTTGCTTCTGCAGTGGCAGGCCATTGATATCGACTACATTATCCAGCATGCGGGTAAATATGGACACCACTTCGCGATAGGCATCCCAATCAAACCAGGCATTTTCCGTGAACGCATCGCGCACGAACTTGGTCAGGTTGACGCTGCCCAGCAGGCAGGCACCGTACGGGGGCAGGGGTTGTTCGCCGCACGGGTTGGTGGCGCGCACATCTTCGCAGAACCAGTTGTTGTTCA
>CAZXAI010000277.1:0-1991 GCA_964638265.1 uncultured Zetaproteobacteria bacterium | reverse complement strand
CATGTGCTCAGTGCATCTGTGGAAACCGATGCCCGCCATATTGCCAGGCTGTTTGTTGAGCAGCGTATCGGGGCTATGCCGATTACAGAAAATGATCAACTGGTTGGCATGATTACCCGCAGCGATATTCTCAGGGCTGTGATGGTCAATTTTGATCTGAATCTATGGTTGTGAACGCAGATACAAAATATGTCTGAGGCCATGAATTTTTTACGCGGTTTGTCCGGTGTGCTGGCCTTGTGGTTGCTTGCGGTCTTTTGTGTGGTGGCTGTTGTGGGCTGGCACCAGCTCAGGGATATTGCTGCCATCCATGACAGGGCATTGCATCTGGAATCGGTCAATCACAAGAGCCATATACTGCATGAGTTGGAAACCGGCATTCAGAGACAGGCGGCATACGTGCATGAGTTTCTGATTACAGGCTCTGAACAGTATAGCCGCATTTACCGCGCATCGCGCGTGCACCTGAATCGGGCGATGGATAAAGCGGCCAGTCAGGGTATTGATGTGTCCCATATTCGTGACGCCGTAACCGCGATGGATAAACAGGCGGAGAAAATTTTTCACCTGCCGTTTGCGACCGGCAATATGGAAGGGCCGATCCTGATGCAGGAAATGGATATACAACTCACAGAGATTTCCAGACTACTGGTACAGCAACACCATACGATGGATGCGTCCGTGGATGATGCCATGCGGCTGGTGGCCGGCCTGCATCTGGATTTGCGCGATGACTTTATACTGTCACTGGTGGTTCTGTTTGCCCTGCTGGTGGGCCTGACCGCTTATATGTATAGCCGCATGATCCGGCCACTGGTATTGCTGCGGGCCAGGGTGGCAAAAATTGGCGCGGGCGAACTGGCGCCCCATTGCCCTGAGCTGGGGAATAATGAGCTGGGCGATTTGTCCCGGGCGATCAACAGCATGGGTGATGCCATTCGCATGCATCAGGATGCGCTGGTTCAGGCGCGGAGCCTGCAGGCGCATCAGGAAAAGATGCAGGCGCTCGGGCTGATGACAGCCAATATCGCCCATGAAGTGGGCAATCCGCTGGCGGCGGCATCGGTATCACTGGAACTGGCCAGCCGGACATTGAAAACAGGCAAACATGGCGCAGCCGAGGCTCACCTGGCGCTGGTGTCGGAAGAGCTGCACCGGACGGAAGCCATTATTCGCAATATTCTGGAGTTTGGCCGACCATCCCAGTCGGTGCAGTCGTTGATTCATTTAAAAGGCGTGGTCGCCAGTGCGATTCAGCTGGTGCAACTGGCCAGGACGGCCCGGCATGTAAAGCTGGAATATACGCAGCACCCCGATATTACATCGGTATCGGGCAGCGAGGATATGTTGAGGCAGGTACTGGTGAATCTGTTACTCAATGCGATTGATGCATCGCCCGAAGCTGCGACGGTGCATATTCAAACCGATGCCGGTGAGCAGTTGATGTGGCTGGATGTGTCCGATCAGGGTTGTGGTATTGATCAGGCGCATGTCGAGGCGATTTTCTCGCCGATGTTTTCGACCAAGCAGAAGGGTGAAGGCACCGGCATGGGGCTGTCCATCAGTCGGGATCTGATTCGGCAGATGGGGGGGGATCTGCTGCTGTTCGCCAATGGCTCGACCGGCTGTACGTTCAGAATCACCCTGCCGCTGATACCGGGGGAGGGCGCATGCTGATTCTGATTATTGAGGATGAACGGCGTATTCGGGAAGGCATTGCCCAGATGCTGGCCGAAGATGGTTATGATGTGCTGGAAGCCGGGGATGTAGAAGCGGGTATCGCCAGCATAGAGCGCGAAGAGCCGCCGGTGGTCCTGACTGATATTAATCTGCCCGATGGCGACGGGTTCACGGTCATGCGCCATTGCCAGCATCAGGGCATGGATACTGCGTTTATCTTTATGACGGCGTTCGGCAGCCGGGATGTGGCGATTCAGGCCATTCAGGAAGGCGCGTACGATTATATCTCCAAGCCGTTGCGTTTTGATGAG
>CAZXAI010000276.1:0-1994 GCA_964638265.1 uncultured Zetaproteobacteria bacterium | reverse complement strand
ACGCCGCATTCTTTCTCGACCAGCCTGGCCAGGCGCAGCTTGTTCCGACGTTTACAATCCGCCCAGCGCGTACGAAAATCGCTGTCATCGGCATAGGGCGCCAACTGGCGCAGCTGTTGTAAATCGGTAATCCAGCCCTCGCCAATCGTTTGATTGATCAGCCCGGTCAACGGCTTATTGCACCATGCCATCCAGCGACGCTGGGTGACGCCGTTGGTCTTGTTATTGAATTTCTCCGGCCACAGCGTGTAGAAATCATTGAACAGGCCTTCCACCAGCAGATCGGAATGCAACTGCGCCACGCCATTGATCGAGAAACTGCCGACAATGGCCAGATAAGCCATGCGCACCTGCTGCACATCACCCTCTTCGATAATCGACATACGGCGCTGACGTTCGACATCACCGGGCCAGCGTTTGGCCACCTCGGTCAGGAAGCGGGCATTGATTTCATAAATAATATCCAGCAGGCGCGGCAGCAAACGTCCGAACAGATGGACAGGCCAGCGCTCCAGCGCCTCGGGTAACAGGGTGTGGTTGGTATAGGCCATGGTTTTGGATGTGATGGCCCATGCCTCGTCCCACTGCAAACGGTACTCATCCATCAGCAGGCGCATCAGCTCGGCTACCGATACGGTCGGATGCGTATCGTTGAGCTGAAAACAGTTCTTGTCCGCGAATTCCGAAAAATCATTGCCACGGCGTGATGTCCAGCCGCGCAGTACATCCTGAATGCTGGCCGAAGCCAGGAAATACTGCTGACGCAGACGCAGTTCCTTGCCGTTCTCACTGGCATCATTCGGGTATAACACCATGGAAATATGTTCCGCTGCATTTTTTGCAGCCACCGAGCCGGCATAATCGCCCGAATTAAATTCGCCCAGATCGAATTCATCCGTGGCTGCAGACTTCCACAAACGCAAGGTATTGACGGTGTTATTCTTGAAGCCCGGAATCGGCGTATCATAGGGAATCGCCAGCACATCCTGGGTATCGGCCCAGCGACAGCGCGTGACACCCTGATCATCATGATAACATTCGGTATGGCCGCCGAAGCGAATGCGCTGGGTATATTCCGGCCGGGTGATTTCCCATACATTGCCGTAGTTGAGCCAGTGATCCGGTTCCTCGACCTGATGACCATTCTGAATCACCTGCCGGAACATGCCATATTCATAACGAATACCATAACCGGTAACCGGCAACTGCAGGGTGGCGCAGCTATCGATAAAACAGGCGGCCAGACGCCCCAAACCACCGTTGCCAAGCCCGGCATCGCGCTCCATTTCCAGTTTTTCTTCATAATTCAGACCCAGCTTATGCAGGGCTTCAGCCGTCTCATCATCCAGCCCCAGATTCAGCACCGCATTACCCAGCGCCCGACCCATCAAAAACTCCAGCGATAAATAATAGGCGCGCTTGCCATCGGCTTCGAGGTAAGCATCCTTGGTTTCCTTCCAGTTCTGCATCAGGTGATCGCGAATCGTGTAAGCCAGAGCCTGATATTTATAATGATTGGACTTGCTGCTGGTATGCTGGCCCAGCGTACGCAGATAATGGCGCTGAATACCATTGACCAGAGCGGATGATGTTTTATCCAGCGCAGGAGCGTTGAGAATATCGCAATCGGATTTAGGAGTTTTTGTCATGTTTTCACCTTGGGCGCCACACGAAACATGGCACGAAATATGGAATGAAACTGGCACTGTGATACCTTGGATTTTATGGGCGCGCAGGCTGTACAAAGAGCACCTTCAAGTCAATGTAACGTACTGTTGAACACAGGGCAATCGCATGAACCATACTCACATGAAAAACCTGTTTAGCACAGAGGCACAAAGGCACAGAGAAAGCCATTCATTGCGCAGAAGCGCCCCCCAAAAACACCTTTGATTTACCTCTGTGTCTTTGTGGTTAACGGTTTTGACCTTGCTTATCCCTGACTGGCCAGATATTCCTCATAACTGCCATGATAGTCCACGATACCATCGGGC
>CAZXAI010000275.1:0-2034 GCA_964638265.1 uncultured Zetaproteobacteria bacterium | reverse complement strand
TGCGTTTAATGGGGGCGCAGGAATGGTTTGTACGCATGCCGTTTATTCTCGAAGGCATGGTATTGGGAGGAGCCGCCGGTCTGGCCGCCTGGCTGCTGCTGTGGCCGGTGGTGCTGGGCAGCGATGCATGGCTGATGAGCATGCAGGTAGAATTAAGCAACTGGGTATTATTGTTGCCGCTACTGATCGGCGGCGGCCTGGTTGGCGGCCTGGGCGCTGTGATTGCCACAGCCAGCGTCGTTTCCCCCGAATCTGCCGCATAGCAAACACACGGCTAACAGTTGCGTTTGCGCCGGCTCAGCGCCAAACTTGGGCAACAGCGTCAACGTTCGCTACGAGGTGATATGAAAACCAGTGAATGCATACAGGATGTTTCCTTCACCGATGGCGAAAGCAGCCATGTGGGCAGACTATGCCTGCAACTGAACTGCAACAGCGATTGTATTCATGTGCTGCGCTCCATGGTTGCGGTGATGAGCGCCCGCGCCGGCATGGATGAACTGCAGAGCAATCGTATCGCTATTGCCGTCGATGAGTTGTTCGCCAATATCGCGACCCATGCCTATAACGGCAAACCCGGCCGGATAGAGTTTGTCACCAGCATTGAACGCAGTGAACACGGTGGTCAGGAACTCGTGTTCAACTTCAGGGATTACGCATCCATCGGCTGGGGCGGCAATATCAGGGAAATTGCAAACCATGCCCGGGATACGGACTCGCTGTGTCCCGGCGGCCTCGGACTAAGACTGATCTGCTCGGTGACAGACCGTTGTGAACATGATGTGCTGGCAGACGGCAATCAGTGGCGCCTGATTTTTAATATCCATAAAAATAAACAGTTAGCAGTGGAAAAACAGTCAAAAGGTGGCAACCAACATGAATGTACAGCTTAAATTTGAGCGGCAAGACCAGGATGACAGCCATGTCCTGTTGCGCGTGTATGGCGATGTCACCATTCATACCTCGCCACGTTTGCGTGAGCAGTTAAAGCCGCTGCTGAGCGCCAATATCCAGGAAGTGCGCGTGGCGCTGGATCATGTGGATTTTATGGATTCATCCGGCATCGCCACGCTGGTGGAAGGCTTGCAGTGGGCGCGTTTAACCGGTGGCCGGTTTATACTCTCCGGCCTGAGTGAAAATGTCCGTGATGTGTTTGAACTGGCCAAGCTCGATACGGTCTTCGAGATCGAAGAAGCCGCCGCATGAGTTATGCTGATCTGCGCACCTTTGTCGCCGATCTGGAACACAGGGGCTTATTGAAACGCATACAGACAGCAGTCAGCAGCGAGCTGGAAATCACCGAGATTTCGGATCGGGTGCTGCGCGCGGGCGGCCCTGCCCTGCTGTTTGAACACGTCAACGGTTCCGATATGCCGGTGCTGAGCAATTTATTTGGCACCGCCGAGCGCATTGCGCTGGGCATGGGAAAAGAGTCTGCCGATGAACTGCGCGGGGTGGGCGAATTGCTGGCCTATTTGAAAGAGCCCGAGCCGCCCAAAGGCATTAAAGACGCATGGGCTAAATTTCCGGTATTGAAAAAAGTCATGCACATGCAACCCAAACGGGTCAAAAAAGCGGCCTGGCAGCAGGTGGTGCTTCACGGCGATGATGTCGATCTGGGTCGCCTGCCCATCCAGACCTGCTGGCCGGATGATGCCGCGCCGCTACTGACCTGGGGGCTGGTGGTGACGCGCGGCCCCAACAAGGATCGCCAGAATATCGGCATCTACCGGCAACAGAAAATCGGCAGGAATAAACTCATCATGCGCTGGCTCAAGCATCGCGGCGGCGCCCAGGATCACCGCGAGGCCAAAAAATCCGGGGCGGCATCATTCCCCTGCGCCGTGGTGATCGGAGCCGATCCGGCCACCATCCTCGCAGCCGTCACGCCGATTCCCGACACCCTGTCCGAATATCAGTTTGCCGGCCTGTTGCGCGGCAAGAAAACCGTGCTCTGCGATTGTTTATCCGTGCCGCTACAGGTGCCGGCCTCGGCGGAAATCGTGCTCGAAGGCCATGTATCGCTGAATGAAT
>CAZXAI010000274.1:0-2046 GCA_964638265.1 uncultured Zetaproteobacteria bacterium | reverse complement strand
ATCTGTAGTTCTATCGGTGCATGGTTTTGTTTCAGCGCCTGTATCAGCGGCTGTCGCACATAACGGGATCGGGCGGCGATGCGCTGCCAGTGCGGACGATAGACACGCATGGCTTCGGCTTTGACCGAGTCAATATCACGGGCGGTCAAACCGGCCAAAAAAGCATTGGCAGGCACGATACTCACCGTCTGTTGTTCGCTTAACTGCCCCGCAGCATGCTGCCCTGACAGCCAGCCGGGCCAATTGTGGTCTGCACGTTTGAACGGCGCACAGGATGCCAATAGCAATAATAACATCGTCAGAGCAATGGCTTTTTTCCATATATTCATACCGGCAACACTGGCGGGCATGGGCAGATTAAATATGACGGCTGTCACGTCCGCTCATGCCTTCGCATGATCACTGCTGCCCCACGCCCTTGCTCCAGTTCCAGCCGCACAGAACACCGCTGTGCATTGCTGTTGCCGGCATCACTGATCAGCTATGGCGCGACCAATACCATTCACCACTTACCCGACACTGCAAACGGGCCGGCAGGCTGTTCAGCCAGTCATAAACCTCGTCTTTCTGATCGGCGCTTGTCCATAGTTGCTGCTTCTGTTTATCCGGATCGAAACAGCGAACCACGCCCAGGCCATCTTCCCCCTGCAGGATACTCTGGAACAGCGTGGACTGACTGGGCTCAATACGCAGTTCAATGATCAGGGTCTGATCATGCCTGGCATGATCGTCGTGCGGGGCATGGCTCATTGTTGAGGCGGCGCTGCCAGCTGTAAGGCCACCGCGATGCGTTTACCCGCTCGCCATATCCCCAGGCGGATACGGTCGCCAATGCGGTGACTGCCGGTGGCTTGCCGTAATTCTGCCATGCTGCGAACCGGCTTATCATCCACAGACTGGATGATATCACCCGGGATCACAGAGCCATCCCAGTTCAGACGCGTGGCATGCAGCCCTGCCTGTGCCGCCGGCGAGCCGGGCTCGATGTTCAGAATCAGCACGCCTTGCACGCCCAGCTGCCCGAGAATCGCACTCGCCACCCGGGCATCCGTATCCACGCCCAGCCATGGTTGCATCGCAGCGCCATAAGCAATCAGCTGAGGCACCAGCGTGTTGACCGTATCCACCGGAATGGCAAAGCCAATACCGGCATAAGCGCCCGATGGCGAATAAATCGCCGTATTGATACCAATCAGGCGACCGGCTGAATCGAGCAGCGGGCCGCCGGAATTGCCCGGATTGATGGCTGCATCGGTTTGGATCAAATGGTGGATTTCATGGTTGCGCCCCTCGTTGATGGATCGGTTCAGAGCCGAAATCACGCCGGTCGTCAGGGTGTAATCCAGCCCGAAGGGGTTACCGATAGCAAACACCTTCTGTCCCACTTTCAGATCATGACTGCTGCCCACCGGTACCGGCGGCGGCGCGTTGAATGGCACATTGATACGCAGCACAGCCAGATCATGTTCCGCGCTCGCACCCACCAGTATGGCATTGTACACCCGGCCATCCGGCAGCCGGATACGGGCGCTGTCGGCCCCCTGGATAACATGGTAATTGGTCACCACGTCACCCTCTTTATCCCATATAAAACCGGAACCGGTGCCCTGTCTGGTGCGGTACACGCGTCGCGTCCAGGGATTGAGAATCTGCTCTGTGGTGGTAATAAATACGACCGACGGGCTGGCCTGACTGAATATGGCAATCGTAGTCTGCTCATCGGCAGCCAGATCGCCGCGCGGCGTGACCGTTCGGGGTGTGGCATCCGGTTGCGCTAACCAGGGCCTGATATTATAACCCAGCGATGCTGCCAGTAGCAGCAGCAAGACAATCAACAGTCCGTTTCTACGCATCAGAAGCCGCCCTCATCGGCCAGATCAGCGCACATCTCACCCATCTTTTTCATCGCCCGCGCTTCCAGCTGGCGTACCCGTTCAATCGACACCCCCAGTTCCTCGGACAATTCTTTCAGCGTCGCCGGTGGATCCATCAAGCGACGCTGGCGAATCACATAGCGATCCCGCTCGGACAGCGCCGACATAGCCT
>CAZXAI010000273.1:0-2047 GCA_964638265.1 uncultured Zetaproteobacteria bacterium | reverse complement strand
GCGATGCGGTCGGATTCCTTGACGCGCAGTTCCGCCGCATCGTTCAAGACAAATTCACCGTCTGCCAGTGCAGCAGCGGCAAACAGTACCGGGAACTCATCAATCGCATCCGGCACATCCGCCGGATCCACATGCATGCCGTGCAAGCCGCCGGCGCTGACCCGGATATCAGCCACCGGTTCTTCACCGACTGTATTCTCATGGCTCAGGGTAATATGTGCGCCCATGCCGAGCATCACCCGTCGCCAGCCATCGCGGCGGGCATTGATGCCGATACTGTTGAAGGTGACATCCGAGCCATCCACCAGGCTGGCCGCCACTGCAAAAAAACAGGCCGAGGATGGATCGGCAGGAATATCCACCGCCCTGGCCGGAGCGCTGAGCTGCCTGGTCGGATGCAGCGAGATAGTGCCATCCCCGGCTACATCCACCGCTTGCCCGAACAGGGGTAACATGCGTTCGGTATGGTCGCGGCTCGGTTTCGGTTCGCTCACCGTGGTGACGCCATCGGCATAGAGTCCGGCCAGCAGTACGCATGATTTTACCTGCGCGCTGGCGACGCTGGAAACATGGTGAATTGCATGTAACTGACCGCCTGCAATGGTCAGCGGCAATAAGTCACCACCAGCACTGCCTTCGACCACTGCGCCCATCCTGCGCACCGGCTCAACCACCCGTTGCATGGGGCGTTTACGCAATGATGCATCACCGCTGATGGTTGAGGTGAACGACTGACCGGCCAGCACGCCGGTCATCAGGCGCACACAGGTGCCGGCATTGCCGGCATCGAGTACGCCATTGGGCTGTTTCAGTCCATGCAGGCCGACGCCGTGAATGCGCAAGGATGTTTTCGCATCATTCAGCCATTCAATCCGCACGCCCATATTCATAAACATGGTGGCGGTGGAAATATTATCTTCGCCGGGCAGAAAACCGTGAATTTCGGTGATGCCATCGGCCAGCGAGGCCAGCATGACAGCCCGGTGCGACATGGATTTATCGCCGGGAACGGTAATTTCACCGGTCAGCGGCGCTCTGGCCGGCCCTGCAATCAGTGTGCCTCCGATATTCATGATAATGCTTCTCCATGTTTGGCCAGCCATGCGTCGCGCGCTGTTTTGGCTGATCTGAAATCTTCCAGCAGTTGTGCGCCATCACCGGCCTGCAATGCCAGTTTCATGCTGCTTAATTCATCCTGCAATGCATCGATCTGGTGCATCAGCGCCTGCCGGTTGCACAGGGCGATATCGCGCCACATCTGCGGCGAAGATGAGGCGATGCGGGTAAAATCGCGAAAGCCGCCGGCGGCAAACTCAAACGGTTCATGCGCATCACTGCCCTGTTTGCGCACTGCATTGACCAGCGCAAAGGCAGCCAGATGCGGCAGATGACTGACGGCGGCCAGGAAATCATCATGCTCGGCAGGAGCCATGCATATCACCCGGCTGCCAACGCGTTCCCACATGGCGCGCACCTGCTGCAATGCCTGCGCATCGGTGTTTTCATCCGGTGTCAGGATGCACAGATGATGTTCGAATAATTCGGCAAAGGCCGCGCCTGCGCCGGATTGTTCGGTGCCGGCAATCGGGTGGGCGGGGACAAAACGGGACATGTCAGGCAGTATTTTTTGTGCAGCGGCCACTGCCGATTGTTTGGTGCTGCCCGCATCGGTCACGATGGCGGTGGCGGGGAGGGTATCGGCCATGACGGTAAATACCGATTCATAAGCAGCCATCGGCACTGCGATCACGACCATATCGGCATCAGTCACTGCAGCCGCAATATCATGCGTCCAGTCATCTACAATGCCGCGCTGTTGTGCCAGTTCCAGATTATCGCGACTGCGCCCTACGCCGGTGATGCGCTCCACTGCGCCGGCCTTTTTCAAAGCCAGTGCCAGCGACCCGCCAATCAGGCCGGTTCCAATCACTACCAGATGTTTAATCGGATTCACGGTTGTTTTATCTCCATATAGTCAAAATCTGTTTTCACCACAGAGGAAAGACAAACCAAGAGCGGTGGAGCGTGCTTCACCAGTTGTTTGCCA
>CAZXAI010000272.1:0-2072 GCA_964638265.1 uncultured Zetaproteobacteria bacterium | reverse complement strand
GATGCGCTCAATCCGGCCCAGCGCTGGCTGCGTGCCGAACTGGCTCATGCCGCCAAACTCGATGGTCTGGCCTTTGAGCAAATGCAGGCGCTGGCGGATGATTGCGGTAGTACGGCTGCATGGCGCAGTCTGGGCTGCTGGCATGAAGAACTGGGCGCATTCGAGAAGGCTGCCGGTTGCTATCGCCGGGCGCTGGAAAAACAGGCTGGGCGTTAACCGCCAAGCAATGTTATGAAGCAGTTTTTTTCTACATTGGTACGCTGGCTGGGGCGCTTGCGCAATATTGTGGTCAACGGCATATTTATCCTGTTGCTGCTGGTATTCGCCGCAGCCTTTTTTGCCGAGCAGCCGCAGGTGCCTGATCATGCTGCGCTGATACTCAATCCGGTCGGCAGCATCGTGGAGGAGCTGGCTTTACCGTCCACCGCTGCCATACCGCTGAATATCACGACGCCAAGGCAAACGCAGTTGCGCGATCTGGTCTCGGTGATCGAACATGCCGCCGATGACGAGCGCATTCGCCTGATGGTGCTGAAACTGGACGAAATGGATAAAACCCCGCTGCCCGCATTACAGCGCTTGCGCAAGGCCATCGAACAATTCAGGGCATCCGGCAAAATGGTGGTGGCCATCGGCCCGAATTATTCCCAGTCGCAGTATTATCTGGCTGCGACGGCAGATAAAGTGTTTCTGGGTTCGCTGGGCGTCGTGGGCATGCAGGGATTCAGTATTTACCGCAATTATATCAAGGATGCGCTGGACAAGCTGCATATCGATATCCAGTTATTCCGGGCCGGCAAATATAAGGCGGCGATTGAACCCTTAATCCGCAACGATATGTCCGATGAGGACAGGCAATCCAACCGGGCCTTGCTCGATGTGCTGTGGAGCGCCTATAAAAACGATGTGGCGCAGATGCGCAATATCAAGGCGGCGCGCTTGCAAACGGTGCTGGATCATCCATCGCAATATCTGGCCAAAGCCGGCGGCAGCACCGCCGAACTGGCCAAAGCCGAGGGGCTGGTCGATGCGCTGGCCGATCATGGCAGTATTGAGGATTATATTGCCGGTGCGATGGGGGTTGAATCCGGCAGCTATGACAGCATCGAATTTCGTCCGTATCTGCGTGCGACCGGCGGTGATAGTCAGCCATCTGATAAACGCGCCCGGGTCGGGATTATCACGGCCAGCGGCATGATTCTCGATGGCAAGCAGCCGCCCGGCTCGGTGGGCAGTGAAAGCATGATGGAGATGCTGGAGCAGGCGCGGCTGGATACGAAGATCAAGGCGGTTGTGCTCAGAATCGACAGCCCCGGTGGCAGTGCGCAGGCAGCAGAAGCCATTCGCAGCGCAATCGTGCGGCTGAAAAAAGCGGGCAAACCGGTGGTGGTATCCATGGCCGGCATGGCGGCATCCGGCGGTTACTGGATAGCTGCGCCGGCGGATCAGATATGGGCTATGCCGACCACCATTACCGGCTCCATCGGCGCTTTTGGCGTATTACCCAGTTTCCAGCGCGGGCTGGAGCAGATCGGCGTACACAGCGACGGCCTGGGTACGACATCCATTGCCGGCGGCATCCGGCCGGATCGTGCTCTGCCGCCGGAACTGAAGAACATGATGCACATCTCCATGCAGTATATTTATCGCAGTTTTTTGCAGGTGGTGGCCAGTGGCCGAAATATGCCAGTGAAAACAGTCGCATCGCTGGCCGAGGGGCGGGTGTGGAGCGGGCTGGATGCCAAACGCCTCGGGCTGGTCGATGCTCTCGGTGATTTGAGCGATGCCATCAAGGCAGCCGCAACACTGGCCGGCATCGAACAGGATTACAGTACCGTGCGCATTACCCCGCCGATGAGCTTGCGCGATATGATTATGGTGAAGCTGTTTGGTGATGCCGATACCCTGAGCGCGCAAATCTTTGCGCATATCAGCACGCGTTTGTCGATACTGGGAGATATATGGCTACCCGCGCCTGTTATGCAGGGCGTGGCTGATGTATCCCGTCTGATCGGGTTGTCGGATGGCAAGCCGGGCGTGTTTGCCATGTGCAATGTACATGTGGAGTAAGG
>CAZXAI010000271.1:0-2167 GCA_964638265.1 uncultured Zetaproteobacteria bacterium | reverse complement strand
TTCAGGGCATTATCCTGAATAAATTTACGGCGCGGCTCCACTGCATCGCCCATCAGGGTGGAGAAAGTTTCATCGGCATTGACCACATCTTCCAGGGTCACGCGCAGGAAGGTGCGCACCTTCGGATCCATCGTGGTTTCCCACAACTGCTCCGGATCCATTTCACCCAATCCTTTGTAGCGCTGAATGCTCAAACCCTTGCGACCGGCCGCTTCAATCTGCGTGGCCAGTTCATCGAAGTGGGTAATCGGCAGTACGCTGTCACCATGGGTCAGACGGGCACCGTCATCGACCAGATTCTGCATCGAGGCGCACAACTTCTGGGCTTCGGTAAATTCAGCCGTGCTGACCAGATCCTTGTCGAGCCGGGAAATCATCACCCGGCCATGATCGCGGCGCTGGAACTGCACCCAGAAACTGCCGTCTTCTTCATCTTCCATAATTTTCCAGCTCAGCGTTTCATCCTCACGCGTGGCCTGCTTGAACGCCCAGTCCAACGCGTCCATACGTGCTTCGAGCATATCACGTTTGCGCATCATCTTGATGGTGGTTTTTCCCGACTCAATCAGAAACTTGAGCACTGTGGCATCAATACGCTGCGATAAACGCGCCTGCAGACGTTGCAGGCGGTGGATGGTGCGAATCGAGGTCATTAAACGTTCGCCGCTCATCGCTTTGGCCGTCTTGCTGCTGAAAAATTCCTTGCCCTCGCTGCCATGCTCCAGCAGGAACTCGAACAACTCATCATCATTGGCGATATAACGGGATTTCTTGCCGCGCGCCACACGATATAACGGCGGCTGGGCAATATACAAATGGCCGCGCTCGATCACTTCCGGCATCTGCCGGTAAAAGAAGGTGAGCAGCAGGGTAAGAATATGCGAGCCGTCCACATCGGCATCGGTCATAATCACAATCTTATGATAACGCAGCTTGGAAATATCGAAATCATCCTTGCCGATACCCGTACCGAGCGCGGTAATCATGGTGCCGATTTCCTGACTCGACAGCATTTTATCGAAACGCGCTTTTTCCACATTCAGAATTTTACCCTTGAGGGGCAGAATCGCCTGCGCTTTACGGTCGCGTCCCTGCTTGGCGGAACCACCGGCTGAATCACCCTCCACCAGGTAGATTTCGGACAAGGCCGGATCTTTTTCCTGACAATCCGCTAACTTGCCGGGCAGGGATGAAATATCGAGCGCACCCTTGCGACGGGTCAGATCACGCGCCTTACGCGCCGCTTCGCGCGCCATCGATGCTTCTGCCACCTTACTGACAATGCGCTTGGCTTCTTTCGGATTCTCCTCGAACCACTCGGCCAGTTTTTCATTCACAATGCTTTCGACAATCGGTCGTACTTCGGACGACACCAGCTTTTCCTTGGTCTGGGATGAGAATTTCGGGTCAGGCACTTTCACCGATAACACCGCCGTTAATCCTTCGCGACAGTCTTCACCGGTTAAACTGACTTTCAGTTTTTTGGTCAGACCGTTGGCATTGGCGTAGTTGTTGACCGTACGCGTTAAGGCGCCGCGCAGGCCGGCCAGATGACTGCCCCCGTCCTTTTGCGGGATATTATTGGTAAAGCAGAAAATATGCTCCTGATATGAATCCGTCCACTGCATGGACAGCTCGACTGTCACATCATCACGCTCTCCATTCATGTCCACGCATTGCACATGCAACGGTGTACGGGTGCGATTCAAATGTTTGACGAAAGCCGAAATACCGCCCTCATATTCGAAGACCACCTTGTTATCGCTGCGTTCATCAATCACTTCGATATGCACGCCGGAATTCAGGAATGATAATTCACGCAAACGGGCTGCCAGAATATCGAAGGACATATTGCGATGCGAAAAGATATCCAGGCTGGGCAGAAAGCGCACTTCCGTACCGCTTCCCTTGGCTTCGCCAATCACCTTCAGCGGCGCCAGCGGTTCACCCATGGCATATTTCTGATAATGCACCTTGCCATCGCGGCGAATGACCAGTTCCAGCGATTCGGACAGGGCATTGACCACCGACACGCCCACGCCGTGCAGGCCGCCGGACACTTTATACGAGTTATCATCGAATTTACCGCCGGCATGCAATACCGTCATAATCACTTCGGCAGCCGAACAGTTTTCTTCCGAATGCATACCGACCGGAATACCGCGCC
>CAZXAI010000270.1:0-2197 GCA_964638265.1 uncultured Zetaproteobacteria bacterium | reverse complement strand
TGTCCTTTCTTTGGCGGCAAAGAAAGAACGAAAGAAAGCCGCCTCCGCTATCTCTGCCCTTCGGGTTCCCTCTGAGTCAATATTTCAACGGTCGCGGCTCTGCCGCTTTTCTCCGCTGAAATATTGATTCATCGGCAGATCTAAAAGGAGGGTTTGAAGCCCTTAAGCCCCGCTCCAAGATACGCAGGGAGAAACAGATTGCCGACCACACCAGCATTTTCACCACAGAGGAAAGTCAAAGGCTGATTTGGCGGAGAACAGGCTTAGCTGGCATCTACGATGGATTCCAGGCGGGAGAGCGCCAATAATAAACGCAAGCGGCGGGATTCCTGATTGACCGATGTATCCTCCAGCTGTTGCCGGTATGTGTCCAACGCTGACCAGTAGGGGTGCTGCTTCCACAGTTGCTCGGCAACATGATCGAACTGTTGGCCGGGACTGTGCAGTAAACTGGCAATAGCCCGATTCTGTAGCAGCGTCAGCCGGTGCAACCATTCGCGGCGCAGCATATGGGCCTCATCATCGGCCCATTCCGGTGAGCGCAGCGGCTGCTCCATCTCATCAATAGGTAAGATTTCCAGACACACGCGACTGGCATTCAGACAACGGCCGAGATTCATTTTCATCGATGATGCCAGGTGAACTGCACAGGCCGATTGCGCCAATTGCGGCATCAGGGCCATATGACGGATATGTTCATCAGCCAGGCCGCTGGCAGCCAGTTTCTCATCCACGGAACAGCTGGCTTGCTGGCGGAATTTCAGCAGGCCGCGCTGGTGACGTGTGATCCAGGCCATATCCAGTGTTTCAACCGGACACAGGCGCAACAGGTTCTCGGCAAACAGCATCTGATGTTCCTGTAGCTCATGCAGCAAACCGGTGGCCAGCTCCACATCAGCCACATCTTGCCAGATCGCGTCTCGCAGCGGCGCAACATCGAGCAGCGCTTCGGCAATCAGCAGCGCTTCGACAATGTGACTGGTCGATGCATCCAGCAGGGTTTCCAGGTGATGCACTGCGCACAAACCCATGTGGTTGACGACATGATTGACTACCTGGGTGTGAATAATCTCGTTGGCCAGCGGATGATCGGCAAAATGAGCGCCAAAGCGCCGGTGCAGTGCCATCGGGAAATAGTCCCGCAGCATCGTCTGGCTAAAGATGCTGATATTGTGAAATCCCACTTCGGATAAGCGCGCATGGATGCGGTTTTTTTCCTGTCCGAGCAAAATCGATAACTGCGGGCGCAAGTGCAATAGTTCATTATTATCGATATCCGGGGCGACAGCGCTATCCAGCCAGCCCTGATTGGCCAGCCCGTCACGCAGTCGATATAAACGCGGCGCATGTTTGCCGGCATCCACTGCCGCCAGCGTCAGGGCGCGCGACTGCAACAAATTATCCGTCAGGCACTGCTCGGTGACGGCATCGGTTAATTGTTGCAACTGCCGGTTGCGCTTGCTGCCCGTGAGATGAATAGCGGGCACCGTGCACAGGATTTTCAGGTTGACTTCATGGTCGGACATATCGACGCCGGCGGAATTATCCATGGCATCGGTATTGATCAGGCCACCGGCGACGGCATACTCAATACGCGCCAGCTGGGTGAAGCCCAGGTTGCCACCTTCGCAGATGACCCTGCATTGCAGTGCGCTGGCATCAATGCGTACGGCATTATTGGCCGGATCGCGCACATCGGCATGGGTTTCACTGCTCGCTTTCACATAGGTGCCGATACCGCCGTTGTAGAGCAGATCCACCGGTGCGGCCAGAATGGCGCGAATCAGCGCTTCGCCGGACAGTGTTTTCTCACTGATGCCAAGCACTGTGCGAACCGGCGCGGCCAGTGCAATCTGCTTGGCGCTACGCTCGAAAATGCCGCCGCCCTTGCTGATGCAATCCGTGTTATAGGCATCCCAGCCGCGCACGGCAGCAAACAGGCGCTGACGTTCTGCAAAGGCGCTGGCCGTATCCGGTGTCGGATCAAGAAAAATATGGCGGTGATTAAATGCCGCCAGCAGTTTGAGGTTCGGGTTCAACAACATGCCATTGCCGAACACATCGCCACCCATATCACCAATCGCCACGCAGGAAATCGGATCGGCATAGGCGTCGATGCCGAGCTTGGCAAACAGGTGGGCGGCGCACACCCATGCCCCGCGCGCGGTAATGCCGACCACCTTGTGGTCATAACCAT
>CAZXAI010000269.1:0-2201 GCA_964638265.1 uncultured Zetaproteobacteria bacterium | reverse complement strand
CGCCCCGGTTTATTCATCGCCCCACCCTGCCTGCCTGGCTCGCTCGATATCGTCGGGAAAATCGACATCAAAACTGAAATCCAGCTGCTCAACAGTCAGCCCCTGGCGATGGATGTTTGCCACCGTCTGCCTCAACACCTGCCCGGATGACCATGCGACTTCACTGAAGATGGATAGCAATCGATTCATGCCTACCAGATCATAGCCACCGTCCTCGACCGGGCCAAGCACCACATCGGCATGGCTGAGTGCGTTTGCAGCCTCCATTAAACGGGCATCCGGCATATGCGGCGAATCGGTTCCCAGTAATAACACAGCCTTCGCATCGTCCGCAAACGCCGCCGCCAACTGCCTGTCCATGCGCGCGCCCAGGTCACCTGCTGCCTGCGCCAGAACCGGCAGGCCAAATCCGCTAAAAAACGGGTGTGATACATCATCGGCAGCAATCACCACATCGTCAAACAAGCGTGCGGCCCGCCGGATTACTGTGCTCGCCATGGCTCTGTGCAACGCGGCGGCTTCAGCGTCGGAATAATGCGGCGTTAAACGCGTTTTGACGCGCCCGGCCACCGGCGCCTTGCACATGATGATGACACGCACGCCCGCAATGCGCATCAGCGGGCCTGCCGGTACATCGAAGCCAGTTTCTGCGGCGATACGCCCAGCCAATATAAAAAACGCAATGTCCACATCAGCCAAACCGTGCGCAGGATGCCGTGCCTTTCCCAACGCCTGCTGCTGGTCACCACTGTTTCAGACAAACAGGCAATCTTCCCATAGCGCTTTAGACGTTTGGAGAATTCGACATCTTCCATCAGGGCCTGTTCGGGGAACCCGCCCATGCGCTCGAACACCGAACGGCGCACAAACTGGCACTGATCCCCCGTACTGATACCGGACAAACGCGAACGCAGATTGATCAACCAGGCAATCACAGCCAATGCAACACCGCCGCCGGACAGGGCAACATCAAAGCGCCCGCCAACACAGACATGATCCTGCATGGCTCGCCGCAATGCTAATATATGACTTGAATCTATGATTGTATCTGCGTGAATAAAAAGAAGTATATCACTTGAACATGCCTGAGCGCCTGCATTCATCTGCACGGCTCTGCCGGCTGGGGACTGTATCCATCCCAGGGTGGAATTCTCCAGCAACCGGCATGTATTGTCCGTGGATCCACCATCCACCACCATCCATTCATCCGCATCCAGTTGTTGCAAGCGGCTGATCAATGCAGGCAGCAGACGTGCTTCATTGAGTACCGGCACGACAATGGCAATCGACAGCTCAGTCAATATTCAGTGCGACCCAACCGCTGCCCGGCTGACGGAAATTGGTAAGCTGCCCGCGCCACACCCGCCCGGCCAGCGCAATCAGTGTTTCCCCGTGCATAAACAGGCGCACATCGAATTTCATGCGCTTTGTCTCCCCGTCCATCCCTGCCACCTCGACTTCGGATGCCGGCACCAGCCGCTGCACAATGGTGTCCGCCATATCCAGCGCCTCGAATCGTTTGCGACTCATGGCCTTGCCCAGCAGCACCCCTTTGCCGCCATGGCGGGCGGCGGGCTTGAATACCCATTGTTTGCGTTCAGTCCATGTCTGATCCTTGTCCATGTCGGATAAACGCTGCGTTTCGGGCGTCACGGCGCGAATCCGCTCCACCTCGCTGTGTGCAATACACGACTCCAGCAACCCATCCCGCCACCAGTCCACCATGCGGGTTTTATCGCCAATCAGGGCATAGGAGCGCGGATGCGGATTCACCACCACCAGACCCTGCTCATAAGCGCGGCGGATATGCGCCACGTCCGCGCCTTCCAGATAGAAATCGGTATGGCGGTTGTAAATCGCATCAATATGAACGCCTCCGCAATGCAGACCGTCTGCATCCAACTGCACATCTTCGGGGCTGACCACCATCACCCTGCGCCCGTCTGTTCTGAACAGTTCGGCATAGGCCTGCATCTCGGGATACATAAACTGGCCGGTAACATCTTCATCCATAATGGCAATCGTGGCCCAGTCGGCGTGAAACATTCCCACCAGGCGCTGTTGCAGTGAGCCGCCCAGTTCAGCAATAGCCGGCTGCGGCAGCCAGCGCCCGTCGCCGATATACAGGCCACCGGCATTATTATTGATTTCAATCAGTTTCGGCCCATCGTCGGTCAGGTGGAAATCAAACCCCATCAACA
>CAZXAI010000268.1:0-2202 GCA_964638265.1 uncultured Zetaproteobacteria bacterium | reverse complement strand
TTGCGCTCGTAGCTCAGCTGGATAGAGCATCAGGCTTCGAACCTGAGGGCCGGGGGTTCGAATCCCTCCGAGCGCGCCAGCTTTTATGAACAGGCTTGGGTCTTTGTCTCCAGCCTCACAGCCTATGCCAGCTTGTCATCGGCGATGTGATAATTCGGGTCTTCCTGGATATTGACCTCGACCAGATCGGCGGCAGTGCTCAGCAGTTTCCGGCATTCGGGACTTAAATGGGTCAGGTGCAGGTTTTTGCCGGCCTTCTTATAACGCTCGGCCAGATTATCAATCGCTTCAATGGCCGAATGATCGGCCAGTCGGGACATGGCGCAATCAATATACACATCTTCCGGATCATGTTCGGGATCGAATAATTCGCTAAAACGGTGCGCCGAAGCGAAGAACAGCGGGCCGTGCACCTTATGCACCCGTGAACCATCGGCCCGGTCTTCCGTAATCAGATAGATGTGGCGGGCCTGTTTCCAGGCAAATACCAGCGCCGTGGCAATCACGCCGATAATGACCGCCGTAGCCAGGTCGGTGAATACGGTCACCACGGCCACCAGTATGCCGACAAAGGAGTCTTCAGGCGGAATTTTCTTGAGCAGATTAAAACTGCCCCATTCAAACGTGCCGATCACGACCATAAACATCAGGCCGACCAGGGCTGCCACCGGCACCATGGCAATCAGGCCGGAAGCAAACATGATGAATATCAGCAGAAACAGGGCAGCGGCAATACCGGACAGGTTGCGCAGACCGCCGGATGATACATTGATCATGGTTTGCCCGATCATGGCGCAGCCGCCCATGCCGCCGAAGAAACCGTTGATGGTATTGCCCAGACCCTGGCCGATAGAGACGCGGTTACCCTGCCCGCGCGTGCCGGTTATTTCATCGACCACGCTCATGGTCAGCAACGATTCAATCAGGCCGACGCCGGCCAGAATCACGGCGTAGGGCAGGATGATTGCCAGCGTTTCCATGTTGAATGGCACTGCCGGAATATGGAATGCCGGGAAGCCGCCGCTGATATCGGCGATATCACCGACCGATTTGGTATCCAGCCCGCCGAATATCACGATCAGACTGATGGTGATAATAGCCGCCAGACCGGCCGGAATGGCGCGGGTGATTTTGGGCAGGAAAAACATAATGGCCATGGTCAGCGCCACCAGTCCCAGCATGGTCAGCATCGGCGCACCGGACAGCCAGTGCATGACGCCGTCCGGGCCTTTGGTTTTGAACTGCTCCATCTGGGCCAGGAAAATCACGATGGCCAGACCATTGACGAAACCGAGCATGACCGGATAGGGCACCATGCGAATGTATTTACCGAATTTGGCCGCGCCGAACATGATTTGAATGATGCCGGTGAGAATGATGGTGATGAACAGGTATTCCACTCCGTGCTGCGCTACCAGCGCCACCATGACTACGGCCATCGAACCGGTGGCGCCGGAAATCATGCCGGGGCGTCCACCCACCAGGGATGTGACAATCCCCATCAGGAATGCGCCATACAGCCCGACCAGCGGATTCACCCCGGCCACAAAGGCGAACGCGACAGCTTCCGGCACCAGCGCAAAGGCAACCGTCAGGCCGGACAGAATATCATCCTTGGCCTTGGCAGCATGATCATAATATAGTTGAAACATGGGGACTCCTGAGTGATGAGGGGCGCGCACTCTAGTTGCGAAGGTGATTTCCGCAACTCAGCTTGCGTTGGATCGTTGCCAGCAAATGAACAAGTCAGGGCGCGGCAGCATTTATGAATAGTCCGGATTATATCCCTGAGGCAGGAGAAAAGATGAAGACAGTCTGTTATGATATCAGTTCGTTGATCCGAAAAACACTGGAGTTGAAAAAATGCCCCTGTTGTCAGGGGCGGCTGACGAGCCGTGCGGTGGAAGGGTCACCGGCTGCCGGCGCATTTGAACGAAACGCTTCGGTTCCTGTGATTTCTACGTTTCTCAGTCAGTGTTCCGGTTGCGGCTGGTGGGCCGTGAGAGAGTTACACTCCGATGATGCATTATATGATCCGCCCGTTGAAGCGTTCATTGTGGTGGGAGATGCGACGCAGGGCGCAAGCCGGCAGGGCGGTCATGCTGCGCCGTGGGAGCGGGTATTGGCTGATCCGAAATATTGGAAACATCCTGTGCCCATCCAGTCCACCGATGCCATAAAGCTGTTTGGCTCAGCCCAGAT
>CAZXAI010000267.1:0-2212 GCA_964638265.1 uncultured Zetaproteobacteria bacterium | reverse complement strand
CTTCCAGTAAATCGGGAATAAGCAGCTTCAGCATCCCAAAATGCGTTAATCTATATATGCCTGTGAATCCAGTTCGCCCATCACACCCCCCTCAAGGTGCCAACAGTTGCGCCACTCATGCCGCAAACGCTACAGCACAAAACAAGCCAGCACATGGAGCCCGTGAAAGATGCCCCACTTTTTTCGGGGCAGCAAATTGCCATCCATCCGCCGGTGATTAAAAGCCTAATGTAAACGATGGAGTGACATTGAGTCACTGTCTTTTAGAAAAGCCTAACGCGAAAGATGGAGTGACATTGAGTCACTCCATCTTTCTTGTTGGTACCGGGAACGGGAGTCGAACCCGTACAGACTTGCGTCCGAGGGATTTTAAGTCCCTTGTGTCTACCAGTTCCACCATCCCGGCATCGCCTCTGGCAAGCGGCGGCAATCATGCCAAACAGGGACGATTGCGCAAGCCCAGATCGAATATGCCTCGACATCAGGACTCTCGGCATAGCATGACACTGGCATGAATCTTTCTATCCCTTGGCGAGACATCTTCGAGATGCTAATACGAGGGGTATTATGCGTAATAACCAACCAGTCAGCCAAACCGAACACAAGATGAAGCCAGATGATATTCTGGTGTCTCGGACAGATTTGAAAGGCCATATTCTCTACGCCAACAAGGCATTTTGCGATATTGCCGGCTTTACCCTCGATGAGTTGAAGGGAAAGCCGCATAATATTGTGCGCCATCCCGATATGCCGGCAGCAGCATTTCAGGATTTATGGGACACCCTCCAGGCGAAAAAACCGTGGACCGGATTTGTGAAAAACCGCTGTAAAAATGGCGACTATTATTGGGTGCTGGCCAATGTATCGCCTGAATATGATACCAACGGCAACGTTGTCAGCTATCTCTCGGTACGCACCGCACCGACCCAGGAACAAATCAACGCCGCGAACAAGCTTTATCAGGCGGTCAATGCCGGCAAGGCCAGCCTGCCCTCCACCCTGAAAGCCAGCTGGTACAAAAAGCTGAAACTCAAAACCGTGATGCTGATGGCCTCACTCCTGTCTATTAGCACACTGGTTGCGCTGGGTGGTTTTTATATTACCGCACTACAGCACGAATCTCAACGCGCTGAATTACGGGTGGCTTCAGTGCCATATATCAGCGCCATTCGCAATGTACTGGAAGTGTTGCCACAGCATCGTGGACTCGGCAATGCATGGCATCATGGTAACAAGAATAGTGCCATGAAACTGACGTTGCTCGAACAAAAAATTGACGCCAGCATGGATAATCTGCTCAAAACAGCAGCACAATCGCCGCTGAACGAACTCTACGATAAGGCCAAGGCCATTGATCGCGACTGGCGCAGCCTGAAAATCAGCTGGAAACAACGTTCTGCGACCCGCAGTTTCGAACAACATTCAGCGGTGATTGAGCAATTAATTAGCCTCTCCACCGACATCTTCCATCAGGGCGACATCGTCACCGATCCGTCTCTGGATATTATTCACCTGGGTGAATTTATGGCTGAAACCATGCCGAAACTGAATGAATTCCTGGGTCGCATGCGCGGCCTCGGCGCCGGCATAGCTGCCACCGGAAAGATTAACGAAGCCGAACGCGACCAGTTGCTGAAAATGTCTGTGCAGGCTCAAAGTATTGAGACAGATATGGTCGCAGAAATCAAACATGTGGTGCATGAATTGAATCCGCAACTGGATAAAACCATATCGCAGCCGACCAGCGCATTGGAACAGTCCAGCGATGCATTCTTCCAGATGGTGAATGATGACTTACTCCACAGCGCCGTTATTCAGCTCGATAGCCAGCAGTATTTTGAGCAGGGCAGTCAGGCCATCACCGCATCACTGGCGCTGTTTGATGCGATGCATCAATCCTTGACGGCCTTGCTTGCTGCGGAGCAGGCCGGGGTACAGAAAAAACTGTATTTATCCATGTTGCTGGTGGGGCTCGGCGTGCTCGGCTCATTGCTGTTATCGGCCTTGATGATGCAGCGAACATTCCGGCCTTTGCAGGAGATCGTCGATGGCATGCAACGCATCGTGGAAGGCGATTATACGCAAATGCCGGTCAAACATGCCCATGATGAGCTGGGCGACATTGCCGATGATATGAAAACCATGCAATCGATTCTTCAGTATGAAATCTTTGAAGGCAAGGCCATGGCACAGCAGCGTGAAGCCGAACAGC
>CAZXAI010000266.1:0-2231 GCA_964638265.1 uncultured Zetaproteobacteria bacterium | reverse complement strand
ACGGCCATGCGCGGCTAAAGCCGCACCTCCAGTGCCGCTGAATAGTTACATGCGGGTGAGCCCCGCCTATTTCGAGAATGATGTGACCAGCACATGATTCAGATTGGTGAGTCGCCATGGTTTTCGCAGCACCTGATAAGGCATGTCTGTTTCCGACAGCATCGCATCCTGCTTATCATAGCCGGTCATCAGCACCACCTGGAAACCCTTGCGTTGGCCGATCATGTGTTTGGCCGCCTGCATGCCGGATGCCTTTGGCATGACCATATCCAGAATAGCCATATCCAGCTGTTCCGCATGCTCATCAAACAGGGATATGGCATGCTCGCCATTGGATGCTTTCAATACGCGGTAGTTGGTACTCTCCAGTATATTGCTCAATGCCTCCAGCACGCTGCTGTTATCATCGGCTACAAGAATCAGTTCGCCCTCGCCCGGACGCAGTGATATCGTATCTTCTTGCGCCTGGCTCTGCTCACCGGCAGACAGCGGCAGGTACACAGACATGCAGGTGCCCGATTCCGGCGCACTGTCCACCTCAATGATGCCGCCCAGCGCTTCGATATAACCCTGCACCATGGCCAGCCCCAGCCCGGTGCCGGTATCGCTGGGCTTGGTGGTGAAAAACGGTTCAAATATCCGGGCGCGGGTAGATGCATCCATGCCGATACCGTTATCGCGCACACGAATGCAGGCCCATGCCTGCACGGCGCTGGCAGATACATCAGTACGGGCCGCCAGCAGCTGCGGCGGTTCGGCCAGTCTGGCGCTTAACTCGATGCGCCCCCTGCTGTCGTCGTTGCGTTCCATGACGGCATGGGTTGCATTGACGATCAGATTCAATAACGACTGCTGCAGTTGCACCGGATCGCAACTGCTCATCAGCACCCGGTCATCGACCTGGCAGATAAATTCGATATTTTCCGGCACCGATACCTGAGCGAATTTGGCCAGTTCCCTGGTGAACGGCACCAGGTCAATATGTTTTGCATCGGGCACATCCTTGCGCGAAAAGCTGAGCAGCTGGCGCACCATGCCGGCTGCAGCATATCCCTGCTGCTCCACGCTTTCGATGCGCTCAGCCAGTTTCGGCGCATCGTTCAGGCGCTGCCTGACCAGGTACAGATTGCCCAGCATGCCGGCCAGCACATTATTAAAATCATGTGCAATGCCGCTGACCAGCAAGCCGACGGCCTCCATTTTCTGCGATTGCCTGAATTGCTCTTCCATGGCGACCATGTCCGAAATATCCCGGTGTACGGCAATAAAGGACAGTTCGCCCTGCTCATCGCGTATCGGCGTGATGCTGGTGAGTGCTTCATAACTGGTTTGATCCGCCCGATAGCGTTTGTGGCGGCCAGACCATGATATTTCCTGTCGCATGCTGTCGGTGAAGGCCGCATATTCCGCCGAGGATGTGTCCCAGCCCTTGCTCACAGACCAGCCGGCAATATCAGCCGGGCTCAATCGCACATTGCGGCAGAATGCCTCATTGGCAAACTCAATATGACCGGCTGTATCAAATATGCAGACCGCTTCATCCGATTGCTGCAAGGCGCTGGCCCAGCGCCGGTTTTCTTTTTCCAGTTCTTTGGTTTCGCTGACATCATTGATCAGCCCTATCCACAGGCGCACCTGATCATGACCGTTCAGAATCGGGTTCAGGTGCAGGTCATTCCAGAACAGGCTGCCATCCTTGCGGCGGTTGCGTTGCAATACGCGAATGCTGTGCTGCTCCTGCATGGCTAGCCGGGTTTGTTGTAATACATCCTGATCGACATCATCGCCCTGTAGCAGGCGCGGATTTTTACCCACCACCTCATCGGCGCTATAGCCGGTGATGCGCGTAAATGCCGGGTTGACGTAGGTAATGGGGCGACCGTCCCGATGCGGGTCGGTGACCACGACGCCGACATCAAGGTTGTTGACCAGCGTATTGAACAGGTCATTCTGCTGCTTGGCCTGCTGCAATGGCTGGACCACCTGGGTGAAAATCACCAGCGAGGAAATCAGACCCAGCAGCAGCGCGTCGGCGATGCCGGCCCACCATGTATCCGCATTGACGCCGAACAGGGCAAACGCCGCCATAATGGCCGCTTCGGTGCATACAATCACCAGCAACAGCTTGATGCCGGTCGGGATCGAGCCGTGTTCAAACAGTGTGTTGATAGCGCTCATAGGCTCAATTGTCGCATATCCGTGATTTTTCTATATAGGAAAAATCCTTCATT
>CAZXAI010000265.1:0-2232 GCA_964638265.1 uncultured Zetaproteobacteria bacterium | reverse complement strand
ACAATCCGAGTCCGGGGATTTACCCCTGCCTGAGCCTGCCCAGGCAGCCGGACGTTCGTTTGAGACATGGCAACAGGCCGTGGAAGCCTTCGGTGCAATCAAACCGGGCGTGTCGGCCATGCTGGATCATGTGATATGTATCGAATTTGCAGAGCGGGTGCGTCTGGCGCTGGATAATCATCAGCAACGCGCTATTGCCGGCAGCGATCGACTGGCTTTTGCCGAGTGGCTGGGACGCGAAGTATTGTGGGAGTCGCGAACCGAGCATGCGGGCGAATCGCTGTCGCAGGAGCGCGCCAAACAGGCCAGGCAGGAGGAGGCGCGTCTGCGCAAAAATGCAGAGGATGACCCGCATGTGCAGAGCCTGATGCGGGAAATGGATGCCAAACTGGTCAAGGTGTTGCCAGCCGGCGTGGCGGATGATGAATCGGGGTAAAAGCAAAGGCAAAACTCAAAGACATTTACCGCGAAGGGCGCAAAGGTACGCAAAGTAAAAACAAGATTATAAGCTCAGGCGGTTGCGTTCTCACAACTGTGTGAATATTCAACCTTCGGGGGTTACTTCTTTTGGGTTTCCTTTGCGTACCTTTGCGTCCTTTGCGGTGAAAAGGTTTTATCAGTTTAGATTTTAACAGGAGAACAATGCATGAATATTGCTAAAATGATGCAGCAGGCCAAGAAGATGCAGGAAAATATGAAACAGATGCAGGCAGAAATGGCTGCGGAGGAAGTGACCGGCGAGGCTGGCGGCGGCATGGTCAGGGTGGTCATGAGCGGTGATCAGATGGTGCGTCGCGTTGATATTGATCCGGCTGTATGGGCAGAGCAGGACAAGGCGCTGATTGAGGATTTGATGGCGGCGGCTGTTAATCAGGCCGCTCAGAAAGTGGCCGACATGCAAAAAGAGAAACAGCAGGGCTTGATGGCCGGTATGCCGTTGCCGCCCGGTTTTTCTCTTTGATTCATTTGCCCGGTGTCCCGGCGCCGCTGGCAAGGGTGATCGAAATGCTGGCCAGCTTGCCCGGTATCGGCCCGAAAACAGCCATGCGTCTGGGCCTGAATCTGTTATCGCGATCGGCATCTGATTCAGAACAGCTGGCCGATGCCTTGAAAACCCTGCATGAGCAGGTGGGCTTTTGTGAACATTGCGGCTGTTTTGCCGAGCAGGGCAGTTGTCAATTCTGTACTGATGCAAGGCGGGATGCTGCTGTCGTGTGTCTGGTCGAGCAGCCGGTGGATGTGCTGATGATGGAACGCGGGCATGGTTTTCGCGGCGTGTATCATGTGCTGGGCGGGCGTTTGAGTCCGATAGACGGCATCGGGCCGGAACAACTCAGGCTGGCCGCGCTGGACAGGCGCGTGGAGCAGGGCATCAACGAACTGATTCTGGCTACCAGTGCGACTGTGGACGGCGAAGCAACTGCACATTATCTGGCCAACCGGTATCAGCACCAGCATGTCCGTATTTCCCGCATTGCGCGCGGCGTGCCGGAAGGTGGTGAGCTGGAATATCTGGATGAACACACCCTGAGCAGGGCGCTGGAGCAGCGTATCCATTGGGATACGGCGGCTTTGTAACGCGGCATGGTGAATCAACAGCAGCTGGTGCAGCGTTATCAACGCCTTGACGGGGCCATGAAAGAGGCCGGTGTTTCGATGTTGGCGGTGAGTAAATATGCACCGGATGAAGCGGTGCAGCTATTGATCGATGCCGGCCAGGTGCAATTTGGCGAATCGCGGGCCCAGAGCCTGCGTGATCGAGCCGAACGCTGGCCGGAGTGCGCCTGGCATATGATCGGGCCGGTGCAGAAGAACAAGGCCAAATATATCGGACGCCATGCGGCCATGTGGCACAGTTGTGAGAATCTGGAAACGGCGGCAATGGTGGCGCGATATGTCACAGCACGCACCTTGCCGGTGCTGATTCAGGTCAATGTCGCCCATGCGCCGGGTCAACATGGGGTCAGCCCCGAGGCGGTTGCGGCGTTTGCTGAAGCCATATCGCACATAGACGGACTGCAGCTGGCAGGCTTGATGTGCATGGCGCCCCGGGACGGGGATGCCAGAGAGGCGTTTCGGCTGCTGAGAAACTTGCGGGATGCCCTGTTCGGTGGAAGCCTTTCGGAGTTATGTATGGGTATGAGCGGGGATTATCTGATCGCGTTGCAGGAAGGTGCGACCATGGTGCGTCTGGGTTCGATCCTGTTCGGCGATTGGGATGTGCGAAAATAG
>CAZXAI010000264.1:0-2240 GCA_964638265.1 uncultured Zetaproteobacteria bacterium | reverse complement strand
GGCGCGCAATGGTGGTTTTGCCCACCCCGCGTATGCCGCACAACAGATAAGCATGGGCCAGATTGCCGCTGGCCAGTGCATTTTTCAGCGTGCGCACCACCACATCCTGACCGATCAGATCAGCAAATTTCTGCGGTCGCCAGCGCCGCGCCAGTACCAGATAAGACATGCGAGCCACTCTACGGTTTGGCATGCGCCGTGCAATGCTCATCATCATGCCGCTTATCCAGGCCATTCGCTTTTCATATGGTGTATCATAATCTCACACCAGCATTAAGGTTTATCCTTGCCTGGCCGATAGAGTTTATAATATGATGACCTTTGTTCACCAACACTGATAGACATACGATCTGGATGGAAGGCACGTCAACAACGCAACAACAGTCGAGGCAAGATGAATTTTAGATTGAAACTGGCGCTATCCTATTGTCTGCTGCTGCTCGGTGCATTGGTCGTAGGCATGACAGCATGGCGACTGACCAGTCAGCTGAATACATCCATTGATCACACCCTGCAACAGCACCAGCCCAGAATGGAAGCGGCTACAAAGCTGGAAGTGAACCTGAACAGCGTCGGCTTCGATCTGCTCGCCTACCTCCACAAACGCGACCCGCAGTATCTCCAACACATCCAGGTGAACAAGACAGCCTTCCGCCAATCCCTGCATGACTACCGGCAACTGGCCGAAAACGATCACGAGCGGCAATTTTCCACCCGCTTAAAGGATGATTTCAAACGCTTTATTGCCCTGACATCGTTACTGATTGCCAATAAAGACAAGCAGTCAACCACATTCAAACAGCTGGAGGTGGAACTGACTGCGATTGATCACCTGCTCGATGAAAAAATACAGACCCCGTCCGCAGCCGATACTGCCGCCAAACGCGCCATCACCTATGAACTGGAAATCAACATCAACGGCATGATGAAATGGCTGGCCAGATATCTGGCCACACACGACGCCGATGATCTGGCCGCCCTGCATCAGGATCAACAGGAGCTGGAAGCGTTTATCCGAAGCTATACACGCATGCGCCTGTCAGATATGGAAACTGCGAATATCACCCTGTTCCGACAGTTATTTCAGCGCATATCGCAGTTGACAGAGAATCTGATCACACTGGAGCAAGAGCAACAGCAATATCTGATGAAGTTGAATAACCAACGCGGCCGCATGGATGATTTGCTGCATAAGGGCGTGCAATTGCAAGCCGCTCAGGCCTTGCAACAAGCCAGCCGTCAAACAGCGGATCGGGCCAACCAGACCCTGTGGGTCACGGCTGTCGTGCTTGTGACAGTCATGCTCTTCGGCCTGCTGTTTGTGTTTCTGCTGACCCGCCGATTCAACCGCGCCGTCGACAAATTGATGCGTGCCGCCGCCGCCATGTCCGAGGGGGAATATGACACCCCTATCACCGCCAACACGAACGATGAGTTTGGCCGACTGGCCAACAGCTTTAACCGCATGGCCAACGCAGTGCAGGAACGCCAGCAGGAGGTGGAACGCATCATCCAGTCGATGCTGGACGGCATGATCACCATTGATACGCATGGGCGCATTCAACGCTTCAACCGGGCTGCCGAGCGTATCTTCGGCTATCAGAGCCAGGAGGTTATCGGACAGAATGTCTCCATGCTCATGCCGGAACCCGACCATTCCCGCCATGACAGCTATCTGCGCAATTACCTGACCGAAGGCACAGCAAAAATCATCGGTATCGGTCGCGAAGTGCAGGGCCTCCGCAAGGATGGAACATTGTTCGATATGGATCTCTCCATCTCCGAAATTGCATTCGACGGGCAGCGCTCTTTCATCGCTACAATCAGAGATATCAGCCAGCGCAAGCAGGATGAGGCTACGATTCGGGAAACAGCCACGCGACTGGAACGGCAACATCAAGTCTATACCAGCCTGTCAGGGCTGCTTGGGGCTCGCGGACTGGCGCTGGACGATGCCATCCGCATGATTACTGAAGATGCGACCCAGGCGCTGGCTGTAGGCCGCGCCGGCATCTGGCAGCTACGCCATGACGACAAAGAACTATACTGTCTGGATTTGTATGAAGCTGAACAGCAGCGCCATGCCGATGCGATGATACTCCGGCATGACGATTATCCGGTTTACTTTAATATCCTGAAACAGAAGCATGTGATAGATGCCGATAACGCATATACCGATTATCGCACGGCAGGATTTGCCGAGAGCTACCTGCAACCGCTGGGCATTGGCGCCATACTGG
>CAZXAI010000263.1:0-2255 GCA_964638265.1 uncultured Zetaproteobacteria bacterium | reverse complement strand
TGCGCGTATTGCGCAACATCGAAGCGGTGGTGCGCGATGAAATGAACCGGGCCGGTGGGCAGGAACTATTGATGCCGATGGTGCAGCCATGCGAGTTATGGGAGAAATCCGAACGTATGGAAAAATACGGGCCGGAACTGCTGCGTTTCAAGGATCGCCACGGCCATGAATCCTGCCTCGGCCCGACCCATGAAGAGGTGATTTGCGATCTGGTCAGCCGCGAGCTGCGCTCCTATAAACAGCTGCCGATGAATCTCTACCAGATTCAGAGCAAATTCCGCGATGAAATCCGTCCCCGTTTCGGCCTGATGCGTGGCCGCGAATTTGTCATGAAAGACGCGTACTCTTTCCACGCCGATGAAGAAAGTCTGGCGGCGGAATACAAAAATATGTTCGATGCCTATGGCCGGATTTTTACGCGCCTCGGCCTGAAATTCCGCCCGGTGGAGGCCGATACCGGCTCGATTGGCGGACAGGATTCGCATGAGTTTCATGTGCTGGCTGATTCCGGCGAGGATCTGATTGCCCATTGCGATGCCTGCGATTACGCCGCCAATGTCGAAAAGGCGGTCTCGGTGCGCGCTGCCGTGGCTGGCGCGGCGGCGGATTTGAATACTGTTGAAACGCCCGCCGTCACCAGCGCCGACGATGTGGCCGCATTCCTGTCGGTGGATATTTCCCTGCTGCTCAAAACAATGGTGTACCGCGTCAGCGGCGGAGACAATGATGACACGCTTGTCGCCGCCTGCGTGCGCGGCGATGATCAGGTGCAGGAAATTAAATTATCGCATGTGCTCGGCGCAGACAATGTGGAACTGGCCAGCGATGCCGATATTGCAGCCATTGGCGGCGTGACCGGCTTTGTCGGCCCGCAACAGCTGTCAGCTCGCGTGATGCTGGATAACAGCCTGCAAGGGGCGCTTGGTCTGGTGGCCGGCGCCAATGCGAAGGATAAGCATGTCACCGGGCTGGATATCGGGCGCGATTTGCCCGATGCTGCATTTGCCGACCTGCGGGAAACGCGGGCCGGCGATGCCTGTGATCGCTGCGGCGGCGTGATCGGCTTGTCGCGCGGCATCGAAGTCGGGCAGGTATTTGCGCTGGGCAGGCGCTATACCGAGCCGATGGAAGTGGTGTTCCAGAATCAGCAGGGCAAACGCAGCGTGGCGACCATGGGCTGTTATGGCATCGGCATTTCCCGTTTGATGGCGGCTGTAGTGGAGCAGTGCCATGATGATTCGGGCATCAACTGGCCGCTGAATCTGGCGCCGTTCCAGCTGGTGCTGATCAGCATGGGCAAAACCGATGCCGTGCTGGCCGCCTCGGAACACATTTATCAGCAGTTGCGCGATGCAGGCGTGGATGTGTTGTGGGACGAACGCCAGGAGCGACCCGGCGTTAAATTCAAGGATGCCGAACTCATCGGCATGCCATTCCAGATTGTCGTCGGTGATCGCGGCCTGAAAACAGGCGTGGTGGAAACAGGCTGGCGCAAGGCGGATCGACACAGCATTGCGCTGGCCGATGTTGTATCGCATGTGCTGTCTGCACTGGGCGCGATGGAGACAGCACACTGAACGCGGAAGAACTCAGACGGCGGCTGGGCGACCGCTCACCCAAGGCGATTCTGGCCGGGGTGATGGTGGTGGGCTTTCTGTTGACGATTCCCGCCTGGCTCAACAGCAATACCGAAGACAAACAGCACCTGGCCCAGACGGCTGTCAAACAGATTGTCGAAAAGAATGTCGGCCTGCTCGATATCGAGCCGCAGGAAAAAGAAGAACTGCGCCAGCTGCTGGAGCCGGCAGCGCCAGGCGGCCAGACTGATTTCGAGCGCATGGTGTGGGTCAAGGATATCATCGCCACGATCCGCCCCTGGGTGGCCGATGCCGATGAGGCGAAGACCATCGCCCGCTGGGTATATGTGTACAGCAAAAAACAGCGATTATCGCCCGAGCTGATTCTGGGTGTGATTGCGGTGGAATCGCAGTTCGACCATTTCGCGGTCAGCAATGTCGGCGCGGTCGGGCTGATGCAGGTGATGCCGTTCTGGAAAAAGGAACTGGGCAAGCCCGATGACAACCTGCTCAGCATCGAAACCAATATCCGCTATGGCTGCGCCATTATCCGTCATTATCTGGATCGGTATAAAACGCTGGATCGCGCCCTGGCCGCCTATAACGGCTCTGTCGGGCGCATGAAATACCCCAATAAAGTCTATGCCAAAATGAAAAAGTTCAAAGCCACGGATGCCG
>CAZXAI010000262.1:0-2281 GCA_964638265.1 uncultured Zetaproteobacteria bacterium | reverse complement strand
TCCGGCGTATCTGCCGCCACCTGCTCGATATCCATACCGCCAGCTGCACTCACCACAAAGGAAATACACTCCCGCTCCCGATCCACCAGCAGGCTCAAGTAAAACTCACGTGCGATATTGATACCCTGCTCGATATACAGCCGGTTAACGCGTTTACCCGCCTCGCCCGTCTGTTTGGTGACCAGCACCGAACCGAGCAAATCCCCGGCGGCCTGTTTCACCTCATCCCGCGAATGGCATAATCGCACCCCGCCGGCCTTGCCGCGACCGCCGGCATGAATCTGGGCTTTCACCACCCATACAGATCCACCCAGCGCGTCGGCTGCCGCAACCGCTTCGTCCACCGTCACAGCCACGCCGCCTGTTGGCACCGGCACGCCGAATGACGCCATCACCGCCTTGGCCTGATATTCATGAATATTCATTATAAAATTCTCCCACCCCGATATAGATCAAAAATGTCCGAACGCATCCACCGTTTCAACCAGCTCTTTGACAGCCAGCATGGACTGGTGCAAAGCCGCAGATTCGCCATCACTCAAGTCCAGCTCCATAATCGCTTCGACGCCATCGCGCCCCAGCTTGCAGGGTACGCCCATATAATAGCCATCGACGCCATACTCGCCTTCCAGGAAAGCAGCGCAGGGCAGGATGCGTTTTTTATCCTTGATGATCGCTTCAGCCATTTGCACGACGGATGCACCGGGCGCATAAAATGCCGATCCGGTTTTCAATAACTCGACAATTTCAGCGCCGCCATTGGCTGTGCGTTCACAAATCGAGTCCACCCGCGCCTGATCCATCAATTCGGTGATCGGGATCCCTGCCACGGTCGAATAACGCGGCACCGGCACCATGGTATCGCCATGCCCGCCAAGCACGCAGGCTGATACATTCTCAATCGAGACCTGCAATTCTTCGGCAATAAATGCCCGCATGCGCGCCGAATCCAGTACGCCTGCCATGCCAATCACCCGCTGCTTGGGGAATCCGGATACTTTCAAGGCCGTATACACCATGGCATCGAGCGGGTTGGTGACCACCAGAATAATGCAGTGCGGTGAATATTTGACGATGCTGGATGTCACTTGCGAAACAATTTTCACATTGATATTGAGCAGATCATCGCGGCTCATGCCGGGCTTGCGCGCGATACCGGCAGTAATAATGACCAGATCGGAGTCGGCTGTTTCAGCATAATCCTGGGTGCCATGCACCAGCGCATCAAAACCCTGAATGGGTGAAGACTCAAACATATCCAGCGCCTTGCCCTGGGGCACGCCGTCCATCACATCAATCATGACGATATTGGCCAACTCCTTCTGGGCGGCCAGGAATGCGGCGGTTGCGCCCACATTGCCCGCCCCCACCACGGTGATTTTTTTGCGATGAAACGCCGATTTACTGATATCTGATGTCTCTGACCAACGCATATGCCATCTCCTCTGTGTCCGCTGATAAATGGTTGTAAATCATGCCCATAATACCGGGCATAGTCCAACGAATAAGTCGCTGCTCTTGCACAGATGCATACGCCACGTAAGATTCAGACCGAAATTGGTTCAAGTCGTTTCAGGTGGTTTAAGAATGAGTAAGGTACAGGCATTGCCGGGAGCATTTCCCCTGCATGAGGATCGCAACTTTTTATCGGAAAGCGAATGGGTTATTTTCAAGCTCTTGTGCAAACCGGTTGACGCCATGGCGACAGAACATGCAGCGGCGCTTTCTGCAGCGACAGGCAATCAGGTCAGCGTAGCACGATGTGACGAACTGATTCGGATCGTGCGCATCTCGCAGTTGCCGGGCTTGGGCAGCTGGATAGCGCGATTGTTTGCCGCCGCCGGATTCAGCGACACAGATATGCGTAACAGGGATGCGTCCGAAATCACCGAACGGGTGAATGCAAAAGCCGGTTATCATATCTGCAACGATGCCACCACGCGCGCACTGCACGCATTACAACTACAATGGAAAGGCGCAGTATCCGAATGATTGCGCCATCCTGACAACGAAATACAGGGAAGATTAAACACATGAGTGAACGCATACTGGTTACAGGCGGGGCAGGCTATATCGGTTCCAACATTGCCGCTGCACTGGTCAAGCGACCGGGTACGGACGTGGTCGTGGTGGATGATTTTTCATCCGGCGACTGGCGCAACCTGATCCATGTCGATTGCGAGGTGCGCGCCACAGACTGCGATGATCCGGCCCTGCTGGAAGAAATCGCCGACGGCGCTTTCGCCGCCATCTTCCATGAGGCCGCCATTACCGATACCAC
>CAZXAI010000261.1:0-2286 GCA_964638265.1 uncultured Zetaproteobacteria bacterium | reverse complement strand
AAAAAGAGGCCGGATATCTCCGGCCTCATCGAGAGCAACGTCAGCGTCTGTCCATGGGGGAAGCTGACGTCTTCAGAGGGGCTGATAATCAGGCACTGGCCTGCATTTGTCTGGCCATATAGGACAAGTTACCCAAATCAACAAGCTGCGGATGATTCGCATCTGCCCGCTTGAGCATGAATGTGGAACCGCCACGATGCTGCAGTTTGGTGTTCTTTCTCGCCTCAGCGCCGAATTTCTTTTCGACTGCGTCCAGATAATTTTTGATTGTCTTTTGAATTGCCATGCTAACCTCCTGTGCAAATCAGATGGCGGCATGATGCAGACCACGGGTTAGCATTGCATTAGCAGTATATTAGCATTTATTTATGAAAGCATAAATTCCCGTTCATTTTCAACATATTAGGTGATGCCGGTCACAGTATCACATCGATATCCGGCCGGATTGGCGCTAAACATCCACGCCCGCATGGAGACGATGGCCGTGTTGACAGCGCATACGGCTGTCTACGACAAGCTGATTCTATGGCAGGCTTTCAGCTGCTGTGAATTTTGCTTATGCTTCCGGCAACAGGAGATAATGCCATGCCCATTTATGAATTTCATTGCCGCGACTGCGACAGCCATTTCGAAACGCTGGTGCGCAACAGTTCGGAGGCGGCTGTGTGCAAACAATGTGGCAGTGACCATTTGCAAAAACTGATTTCCGCCCATGCCATTGGTTCCGGAGCGCCAGACACGGCATGTGGCTCTGCCCCGTGTTCACCCGCACCGGCTTGTGGCGGCGGTGCATGCCCTGCCCTGCACTGATGGCCGGCAAGGCATCGTTGGCCCGAATCCGGAATGATGATGCACGCTGACATCACGCTGCAGCATCCGGCCTGGTTGACGGCATGGGTAGCGAGCCATCGCGACAGCTATCCGGAGGCGTCAACCCGCATGCGCCTGATCATCGAGTTATCCGCCCTCAATATCGAGCAACAGACTGGTGGGCCGTTCGGGGCAGCCGTGTTTGACATGAACACGCACCGCTTGATTAGCGCCGGCGTCAACCGGGTTGTACCTTGCTCGGCATCAATAGCCCATGCTGAAATCATGGCGATCACATTTGCCCAGCAGCATGCTGGCAACTTTGACTTGTCCGCCCCCGGTCTGCCGCACTGCGAGCTGGTGAGCAGCTGTGAGCCATGCGCCATGTGTGTTGGCGCACTGCCCTGGTCCGGTATTCGCCGCCTGCTATGCGCCGCATCTGATACCGATGCACGCGCAATCGGATTTGATGAAGGAGCCAAGCTGGCGGATTGGGACGGGGTGCTGATGCAGCGAGGCATATCTGTGTCAACAGGGATATGTCGCCGTGAAGCGGTCGATGTGCTGCAGCGCTACGGTGCGCAGCATGGCCCGGTTTATAATGCTTGCGGCAGCGTGCATGGCGATTGACAGCATACATGCGGGCCAATGATACATATGCTGACTGTCATGTTATGATTTTCTCTTTTCAGCGTCTATAATAGCTATGGGCGTCTTATGAGAGATGCCGTAATCCTTGTCACAGGAGGCAGGCATGAACATTAAAAATATGATAACGGGTATCGGAATAGCGGCTGCATTGCTGGCAACCGTTCCAGCCTATGCAGGCAATTCAACAGCAGGCACCAAGATCGGCATTTTAACCTGTAAGACAGTGCCGAACTCAGGCGTTAACCTACTGATCCACTCCACCGTGGATATTACATGTCGATTTGAATCGACCGATGGCAGTGGTGTCGAGCATTATGTTGGTGAAACAGGCATCGGCCTGGGTATTGATTTCAGCTATGACATCAAAAAACAGATGGTATTCACTGTGTTCGCAGCTGATATGAAAAAAGGCAGCCATAAACTGGCCGGTAAATATGGCGGTGCCGGCGCATCTGTCAGCGCCGGCGTAGGCGCAGGTGTGCAACTACTGGTCGGTGGCAGCAACCGGAGCGTGTCACTGCAGCCGGTTATTGAGGGCAGTACCGGTGTTGGCGCCAGCGCCGGCATCACCTATCTGTATCTGCAAGCGCAATAAAGCACAGCGGATATGCAGCAAACAGGGAAGGCTGCGGCCTTCCCTGTTGTTATTTCAGGCGCTTGAATGGCTGACAATGCAGGCCTAATCAATCAGGCCGGCAGCCACCTCGACCAGATGCGCGCCATAACTGCGCGCGGCAGCCAGCGCCCCGTCCGATACGGCATCCGGCATACCTTCATGATTGCCGCTGCGCCCGTATGGCCCCCATTGCAAACCGCCATCGGCAT
>CAZXAI010000260.1:0-2309 GCA_964638265.1 uncultured Zetaproteobacteria bacterium | reverse complement strand
CCTGGCAGGACAGCCGATTTGGACGTGCTTTAGCACGCCCGAAGGGTGTAGCCCCACGATGGGGCTACATCATATCCTGCGGATCGACATCGACCCGGACGCGCACGTCTCGCGGAATCTTGATGCTGTTGAATACCGGCTCCAGTTTCCACGGCAGTATCTTCCGGCTGCTATCGCGCAACAATACTTCGATACGATATTTGCCCGCCACCCGCTCCATCGAACACGGCATCGGGCCGGATATGCTGATGCCTTCCAGCCCCTCGCAGGCGCGCGCCAGCAGGGAAGCGGCGGCTGTCGCCCTGTCCGCTTTGCTGGCCGAAAACACCATGCGTACCCAGCGCCCGTAGGGTGGAAATGACAACATCTTCCTGAGTTCCAATTCGTCATTCAGCGTCGATTCGGCCTTTTTTTCATCCAGACGCGTCAGCCAGTCCGCCTCGGGCATGCGGGTCTGAATCACCACCCGACCCGGCTTGACGCCGCGCCCGGCTCGGCCCGTCACCTGGGTCATCTGCTGCCACCAGCGTTCGGCGGCGCGAAAATCCGGCATATTGACGCCGAGGTCGGCATTGATCACGCCAACCAGCGTCACATTGGGGAAATCATGGCCTTTGACCAGCATCTGGGTGCCAATCAAACAATCCAGCTCTCCCTGCTCAAAAGCCGTCAGCGTGTGTTCCAGACGGGCATGGGAGGTAATGATATCGCGGTCGAAGCGGGCGAAGCGCAGGGCGGGCAGATGTTCACTCAGCCATTCGTCAATTTTTTCCGTGCCCTCGCCCAGCGGTAAAAATGCCGCTTCGCCGCACGACTCGCATGTTTTCGGCACCCGGCGCCGGAAACCGCAGGCATGGCAACGCAGCTGCCCGGCGCGCCGGTGCAGGGTCAGGCGCATCGAACAGGCGGCACATTCCGGCACATCGCCGCAGGCGGTGCATTGCAAGGCCGGCGCATAACCGCGCCGGTTCAGAAACAGAATCGATTGATCGCCGGCAGCCAGATTCCTGCTCAGGGCATCCAGCAAGGCCCCCGACACCGGCCCGTCCACACCGCGCATATCAATAATATCGGACTGGATTGCCGCTGTTGCCCGCACGATACGATCGGGCAAATCCAGCCGTTGATAATGGCCTGCCTGCACCTGCCGCCAGCTTTCCAGACTCGGCGTGGCCGAGCCCAGCACAATCGGAATGTTCAATTCCTGCGCCAGCATCACCGCCATATCGCGCGCCGAATAGGCCATGCCCTCCTGCTGTTTGAAGCTGGCATCGTGCTCCTCATCGACCACAATCATCTTCAGCCTCGGCAGGGGCAGAAACAGGGACGAGCGCGTGCCAATCAGAATCTCCGTTTCGGGCAGATACTCCCGCACAATCAATCGTTCTTTGGCAGTCATGGCCGAATGCCACATGGCCACCCGCGTAAAACGCTGTTTCAGGCGCGACAACCACAACGGCGTCAAGCCGATTTCCGGCGCCAGCACCAACACCTGCCCGCCAGCCTGGATAACGCTTTCCGCCGCCCTGAGATAGACTTCCGTTTTGCCCGAACCGGTGCGACCGAATAACAGAAACGGGTGAAATGAATTCAGCTGTGCGGTAATCGCGGCAATCGCCTGTTGCTGATGTTCAGTCGCTTGCGGCGAGTTGGCCGGTGCAGGCTTTGAGCCCTGCTTCTGCCACAGCGGCTCCGGATGCACGGCCTCCAGCAGGCCTGCTGCACAGGCTCCGGAGATCGCATGACGCAAACCGGCCGCATGACCGGAGCGCTGCAACAGCAGTTTAAGCGTAAGCGCGGCGCGGGTGCGAAACAACGCGGCCAAATCAGGGGAATGCTGCGCCAGCGCCGGACGATCCGGACACCTGAAACGGCGTATATCATCCTGTCCGGCCCAGCCCAGCGCACTGCCCCATAACTCACCGGGCCGGGCCAGATAATAGCGTCCCACCCGTTGCAGCCATTGCATTCTGGCGCAATCCAGCACAGGCCTGTCATCGAGCCTGTCCGACACCGCTTTGAGTGTCACGCCGGCAGGTTTATCCACTGCGCCCAATACGAGGCCAAACCGATCACCCTTGCCGAAAGGAATTTGTACGCGGATGCCACTTAGCGGCTGGCCCAGCGATTCCGGCCATACATAGGTAAAGCTGCCCGCCAGCGGCGAAAACACGGCGACTTCAACACAGATGTCAGATTGATTCTGATTTTTCAACACATTGAAAACCTTTTTTCACCATTAGACTACGCATGCAATAATCGTTTCATTTCCGGCACGCACGAACCGCAACCGGTGCCGGCCATGGTGC
>CAZXAI010000259.1:0-2315 GCA_964638265.1 uncultured Zetaproteobacteria bacterium | reverse complement strand
CGCGCCGACATAGTGCGACTGCAGGAAAAAGGTGAATCCCCAGCGTTCACCACTATGCAACAAACGACCACACAGCATGAGCTGCAACATCAGCGCCAGCCACCAGCCGATACCGACCCAGAAACCACCGGTTTCAAATGCAACCAGCCCCAGCAAGGCTACGGTCAGCAAACCCAGCAGGATAATGGCTGGCACAGCGTGTTCACCCAGCCAGATGGCGGTTGATTTAACACCGATGGCCAGGTCGTCATCACGATCACCCAACGCATAAGCCGTATCATAGGACAACGACCAGCAGATATTGGCAGCGAACAACAACCATGGAATCGGCGATGATACATCGCCCGCTTCCGCTGCCCATGCCATCACCGCGCCCCAGCCAAACGCCATGCCCAGCCAGGCTTGCGGAAAATGGGTAATGCGTTTCATGAACGGATAACAGGCAGCCAGCACCACCCCGACCACGGCCAGCTTCACGACAAACGCCGAGGTCTGCCCCACCAGCGCCAAGGCAAGCAGCAGCATCAACACAAAACCGGCCAGGGCTGCACCCGGTGCAATCCGGCCGGCGGCAACGGGACGGTCTTTGGTGCGCTCCACATGCGGGTCAAAATCGCGATCGGCAACATCATTGATGACACAACCGGCAGAGCGCATCAGCAACACGCCGCCAACAAATATGATCGTATGTTTCAGACTGGGCAAGCCACCCGATGCCGCCAGCAGCCCCCACAGCGTCGGCCACAGCAGTAAGCAGTAGCCGACCGGGCGGTCAATGCGTAACAAGTGGAACCAATCAGAGGCGCTGCCGGCAGGAGAAAATCGCATGTGATCAATTAACGAAAATAGCGCCGGGCTGTGGTTTCGATACGCTTCCACATCTCGGGATGAAAGACCTCCACCACCAGCGCCCGCGTGCCCGATGGCGAGCGCAATACGGAGCGCCTGGCCCAGCGCCCATGGTGCAAACCCTCAATATCCAGCTTCACGACGCTCAAATCGGAGCGCGATAGCGACAGGCCACGATCCAGCAACAGGTTGCCCAGGGGTCTTTTACCCTCCTGCAAATCGTGCATCAGATCGGCAGGCAAGGCATCCAGCGGCAACACCGATTCCGCATCAAACAGCACCGAACCGCGATGCATCAGGGATACCTGCCGCCGCAGGGCGGAATCAGCAATATGGCTTTTCAGCAGGGCTGCCTCATCGACGCGGGCCTGATCGACAAACTGATCGTGCAGACGCACCTCCAGCCGAATACCGAAGTGGCGCTCCAGAAAACGCGTTAACGAGCCGGCCGTGGTCAATACCGCCGCACAATCACGGCTGACCCCCGCCTCTTTCGGCTTCCAGTAGCGTACCGGCTGCCAATCCTGTGAATCCAGACTACCAAAAAACATGCGCGCATCATGGGCCATCATCTGTACGGGTCAAGACCTTGCATCGCGCCGGGAAATCAGGCCGAATCCGCCCATGTTATGTCGACTTTATCTGGATCAGGAACTGCATACGGGAAACAGCGTCAACCTGCCTGATGATCAGGCGCATTATCTGCGCAGTGTGATGCGCCTGACGAGCGGTGACCCCATTGTTTTATTCAATGGAACGGGCGGGGAATTTCATGGCCGGGTCGAGCAGCTGACCCGTCAGCATTCGTCATGTTTGATAGAATCCTTTGCAGACACCAATCGCGAAATGAGCTGCCGCGTGCATATCGTACAGGCGGCATGCCGCAGCGAAAAAATAGAAACGGTACTGCAAAAGGCAACCGAACTGGGCGCGGCCAGTTTTCAGATAGTCCGGAGTGAGCGTTCGTCGCTAAAGCTGGATGCAGCCAAACTGGGAAAACGCATCCAGCGCTGGCAAAAAATCATTATTGAAGCGGTGGAACAAAGCGGACGCACGCTTGTACCGACAGTCCACTGGCATCATAGCCTGCCAGCCATCACGCATCAGGGGGCTTGTTTCGCCTTGCAACCGGACACCACGACCAGCTGGCGGCAGCAACGGCGCAACATCGCCCGGGTAACAGACATCACACTGGCCGTTGGCCCTGAAGGCGGCTGGAGCGCGCGCGATTTGGAAACACTCTCGCAAGGTGATTTTCAGGCGCTGAGCTTCGGCTCCAGGGTCATGCGCACCGAAACCGCAGCCCCCGCCCTGCTGGCTGCGATTCAGGCGGTTGGTGAATACTGAGGCGGAAAAATTGATATATTCCAATCCTGCGGCGCACTGCTACAATGCGCCGCCTTCGCACAATATTCAGGCCGATGTAGCTCAGTTGGTAGAGCATCTCACTCGTAATGAGAAGGTCT
>CAZXAI010000258.1:0-2328 GCA_964638265.1 uncultured Zetaproteobacteria bacterium | reverse complement strand
GTCGTATCGCCAATCTCGATATGATTGACCATGTGCTGCTGTTGCTGTTGAAGGGGGGAGAGTGAGAGATGCAATGATTTCAACGGCAGTGAAAATGAAAACAGATCGGTCTTCACCTTGACGTTCACCGCATCGAGCACCAGATCATCGACCACAACCAGCCACGCCCTGTGCTGCTCACCGGGCTGCTCTTCTACGACGCTGTCTGACCGGCCCGCCCCCGACTCGATGCCCGCCACCTGCCACATCCCCTGCTGCTCCAGCACATGCAGATTTGACCGGCTGAGCTGCAGGGTGCGGATATGGACAATATGATGCCATAAGGGCAACCAGTCGAAATCGATACGCAAATGATCAATATTCAAACCGTCGCCTGATTGCAAACCGTCCATGACCACTGCGCCGCTGAACAGGTTCAAATCGATATTGGCAATGCGGGCATCCGCCACGCCGTGCTGCTGCAACCATGCCACAGCGCCTTTTTCAATGGCGTAAGGCAATAGCGACAACAGTCCGCCGATCAGCGCAACCATCAGTATTACAGCAAGCGACACCCTGCGCAGGCGGGAGTGCGCTGCGACTGGATGCCCGGGCTGCGTCTCGGCTGTCATCCCTGTAGCGCTACAATACCTCGACCGCTTTGGCAGCCAGTCGGGAGCGCTCGCTGGCTTTCAGGGCGATATGGCCGCCATATTCCCAGCCGGCAAAGGCGGACACCGCCTGGGTCAGGCCATTGGTATGGGCGGTCAGATACGGCGTATCGATCTGGGAGTTATTGCCGAGTATAATCAGCTTGGAATCTTCACCCATGCGGGTCACCAGCGTTTTCATCTGGTGCGGAGTCAGATTCTGGGCTTCATCAAGAATCAGCCATGTTTTGGTGAAGGTGCGACCGCGCGCATAGGATAATGCGGCAATCTCGATACGGTGCTGACCGAGAATATCGGAAATATTCTGCGCTTCATCGCCCAGCAGAATCGACAGATTATCAGTAATCGCCCCCATCCACGGTTCCAGCTTTTCACGCTCGGTACCGGGCAGAAAACCGATATCCTGCCCCATCGGCACGGTGGCGCGGGTGACCAGAATCTTTTCATATAAACCCATATCCAGCGTCTGATGCAATCCGGCTGCCAGCGCCAGCAAGGTTTTGCCGGAGCCCGCCTTGCCCATCATGGCAACCAGCTCCAGATCAGCGTCCATCAGCAGGTTCATGGCCATATTCTGTTCCAGATTACGCGCCTGAATGCCCCAGATGGCGTGGCGCTCATGCCGGTAGGAGGTGATATCCTGCAAATGCACCCGGCGTTCATCATCAATCGCAGTACAGCGCATGGCCACTTCGCGCTCACCGGGCAGGATAACAAATGAATTCATGTACGGCAGTTCCATTTCATCCGGCCAGTTCACCACAAAATGATTGCCGTGATCATGCTCCGGCACCTCCATATCGGTGGCCATGGTTTCCCATGTGGCATGATCGAGCCGCACCTTGCCGCTGGGCAGCACCGACAAATCGCTGACCACGCGATCAGAACGGTAATCCTCTGTTTTCAGCCCCAGCGCGCGCGCCTTGATACGCAGGTTGATATCTTTGGACACCAGAATGACATGGCGATCCGGGTGTTCCTGTTGCATGGACAGAGACACAGCAATAATGCGATTGTCGCCGCTGCCCTTGGCCAGCGAGTCGGGCAGAATATCCAGCGAACGATGATTCAGTTCAAAAAACAGCCTGCCGCCACCGGGCAAAGGGCAGCCGAGCGATAAATCATCGCAATCCAGACTCAGTTCATCGAGTTGTCGTGATGCTTCGCGCACATTGCGCGCCAGTTCATCAAAGCCTTTTTTCACCTTATCCATTTCTTCCAGCACCACAATCGGCAGAATCACATCATGCTCATCAAAGCGCTGTAAAGAACTCGGATCATGAATAATAACATTGGTATCCAGGATATAAATCTTACGCTGCTGTTCGTCGGTCAAAACATTCCCCCTGTGCATTGCATATACTGATTAAAACAGACAATGCATATCATGCCACAAGCTGAGAAGTTGTCATGCCTTCAATTGTTGTCGAATGATGCTTGACAGCCGACTTTCTCTCGGCATTATTCGCCCCGTTCCGCGGGTATAGCTCAGTTGGTAGAGCGCGACCTTGCCAAGGTCGAGGTCACCGGTTCGAGCCCGGTTACCCGCTCCAGATTAAGGGGTCTTTATGACCCCTTTTTATTTCTTGGTAGAATGGCAGGGTGGCTCAGTGGTACGGCGGAGGATTGCAAATCCTTTATTCGCGAGTTCGATTCTCGCCCCTGCCTCCAACCATGC
>CAZXAI010000257.1:0-2330 GCA_964638265.1 uncultured Zetaproteobacteria bacterium | reverse complement strand
AGTGCGCACCCGAATCATCTCGACAGTGTGTACAACGGAGGAATATTTGCAATGAAGGATTGAGCATTACGGGGTGAGCAAACAGCCGCGTGTCTTATGCGCGTTAAACCCGACAAACGCCTAGCCCCTGGGTAGAAATGCCCTGGGATTAATGAGCCTGCCATTGTGGCGTACTTCGTAGTGTAAATGCGGGCCGGTGGAATGACCGGTCGAGCCGATGCGTCCCAGCATCTGGCTGCCGGCAACCACATCGCCGACATTGACCGCCAGGCTCGACATATGTGCATAGCGCGTCCGGTAGCCGTAACCGTGCTCGATATCCACCACATAACCGAAATCTTCCATTTTACCGGCAAAACTCACAACGCCGGGACTGGCTGCCAGCACCGGTGCGCCAAAGTGGTTGGCGATATCAACGCCTTGGTGAAGAGCCGGTCGGCCGGTAAACGGGTCAACACGCGGGCCAAAGCCGGAACTGATCCAGCCGCCGCTTGTCGGCCACAGATGCGGCTTGGCATGCCTGGCAGTGGTCTGTTGCTCCAGCATGAAGTGGACTGCCGTCAACTGCACATCCAGTTGTTTCAAATGCCCTTGCACCGCACGGATACCATGAGACAATGCAAGGTCAGCAGCGGCAGGCTCGGAGGCCGATTGACGCAGACCGCCAAAGGCCGGCGCTACAGAAAAATCAAATTCCGATTTATCCAGAGACGCGACATCAACCAGACGGGCTCCGAGCGCATCGAGCCTGGCCATACGCGCCTGCATTTGTCCCAGCGTTCGCGCATAAACAGCCTGTTTGTTTTGCTCCGCCTGTAATTCGGCGGTCATTGTTTTCATGCGGGCGTTATTGTCCGCTTTAGCCTGCTGCAGTGCGCTTTCTGCATGCGTTAGCGATAGCATCAGCTGTTCGTTTTGGTAAACGCCGTAAGCGCCCCATACGCCAAAAGCAAACAGCATGACCAATAGCACTGAGCCAGCCATCAGGTATTTGCGGCCGATCACCATGCCGAACAAGCCGTCCGACCAGGGTGCGGGCATAAACCGTTGTATTTCATTTGCTCAGCAATGCCTCCATGGCTACTAAAAAAACAATCTTCAACCATCTCTCCGTATGCGCTGTGATAAAAATCACCACAGTCATTTCAGCGCACAACGCCCGTCCACATACATTGACGACCTGCAACAAGGTTTTATGCTTGCGCCATGTATTCAGATATCCAGGACGTTTCTATTCGCCGTCATTGCATGCAACTGTTGCTTCATGATGCCATATCCAGCTTATCCGGCGAGCAAGATGCTTGCCAGGGGCTGCTTGCCGGGGGCGGCAATATGATTAAAAAAAATCTTGCTGTCACGAAAAACCCGCCACTCCGTCAGCCGGCGTACGCATCGTTCTGTGCTGATGCATCCGCCAATGAGGCGAGGATCGGTGTTTATTTCTCCACCAGCGCCGCTTGCCCCTGCAGTCCGAACCGCTTGAATACGCTGATCGAAATGGTACAACAGCATTGCGGCCATCCGCCCGATTACTATCTGCGCCTGGAGTTAAGCCACAAGGGGCGGGTAGATGCCCGGCTGTTCGCGGATGCGGCATGCAGCAACAGCATCACCTTGAATATGCAGGAAGATGGCGATTCGACTGTGGGCGGGTGCTGAAATCGCCAGCATGGGTGAATCATACGATATGATTGTCATTGGCGCGGGCATTTCAGGCCTGGCGATGGCTTTTAAGGCGCAGCAGGCCGGTAGCAACGTGCTCGTACTGGAAAAAGAAAACCGCAGTGGCGGTTGCTTTCACTCGGAACAGGTGCCCGATGATGGCGAACCATTCTGGCTGGAGATGGGCACGCATACCTGTTTTAATTCCTATGGCCGCCTGCTGCACATATTGGATCAACTGGGACTGGCGCAACAGATGCTGGGGCGCGAGAAATTATCTTATCGTATGCTGGCCAATCACAAGCTGGTGTCTATTGCCTCACGCTTGCGCTTTGTGGAGTTGCTCACCCATATCTGGCGTCTGTTCTCCCTGAACAAGGCAGGCCAGTCCATCGCCGAATATTACAGCGCCCTGATGGGCCCGAACAACTATGCCGCTGTATTCCGGCACGCGTTCAATGCCGTTACCTGCCAGCCGGCGGATCATATGCCGGCTGACATGCTGTTCCGCAAACGCCCGCGCGATAAATCGGTACAGCGCAGCTACACCTTTGATGCAGGTCTGGGGCGCGTGATTGCGGCGCTGGAGCAACGACTGGATGTCAACACAGGACAGGATATTCATGCTATTCATCGCCATGCTGCAGGTTATGTCGTGGAAACAGAGG
>CAZXAI010000256.1:0-2353 GCA_964638265.1 uncultured Zetaproteobacteria bacterium | reverse complement strand
TGAGAAAACTGGCACCTGAAGCCAGCGCGTCTACCAATTCCGCCACCTCGGCTTATGTTCTGATCAAGTACAGGATGCAATTGATCAGTTTCTCAATAGACTCCCGTGCATCGCTGCGGTCGGAAGGCGCGCAATCATAGGTTGAGGTTACAACGTGTCAAGAAAGAATAGCAAGAATTCAAATAGTAAAAAAACATCGCAGAAATCGCCGTGGGGAAATAGTTCGTCCGGTAGCTCAGGGCGCGGCTCACGTAAGCCGGCTCGCAGAGGCACTGCCTCGGAGCAGGCCAGCCCGTGGGATTCGGTGCAACGAAAAGACAAGCGGGATGACAAGAGCAGTCGTGGGACGGCTCGCCGCCACGGGGCCGGGCGGCCTGCGCGGCATGGCAGGGAACGCGTGGAGCAGCGCTTGTATACCGGCGTGGTATCGGCGCACCCGGACGGATTCGGTTTTGTCGATGTCGAGGGTGTCGAAAAAGGATTTTTCCTGCCGCATGAAGAAATGCAGGCCGTCATGCATGGCGATACGGTGGAAGTGCGTCCGGTGCGCAGGCGCGGACGTGAATCCGCCGAGGTAGTGCGCATTGTCGAACATGCGCCGACGGTGATGGTGGGGCAGTTTCTGATTCAGGGCGGTATCGGCATTGTGCAACCGCGCTCGCGCAAAATTCCGCAGACCATCCTGATCAAACGCAATGATGCCGGCGGCGCTCATCATGGCGACTGGGTGCGCATTGATATCAAACGCGGGCCGGGGCATTTGAGCGGCAAGGTGATCGAAGTGCTCGGGGAGGATCTGTCGCCGTCCAAACTGATTGATTTGATTATCGCCGAACAACAGCTGGAGGAGGAATTTCCGGCTGCCGTCATGGCTGAAGCGGAGCATTTTTCTGATACGGTGGATGAGGCCGATATCGAAGGCCGAAAAGACCTGCGCCATTTGCCCTTTGTGACCATTGATGGCGAGGATGCCCGCGATTTCGATGATGCCGTGTGCGTATTGCCGCGCGGCGAAGGCTTTGAAACCTGGGTGGCGATTGCCGATGTGGCTCATTATGTGACTCCGAAATCGGCGCTGGATCAGGAAGCGCTTAATCGCGGTAATTCCTTTTATTTTCCAGACCGGGTCATTCCGATGCTGCCGGAAAAACTGTCCAACGGCCTGTGTTCGCTCAACCCGAATGTGGCACGGCTGGCCATGACGGTGCGCATGCGTTTTGATGCCAATGGCACGCGCCGCTCTATTCATGTGTATAACTCGGTGATTCACTCGCAGGCTCGCCTGACATATACGCAGGTGGCGCAATATCTGGACGATGGCGATGAATCGGCCATCGACAACGCATCGGCTCGCGCCATGCTGGACGATGCTGCGCGCCTGTTCCATAAACTGGAAATCAAACGGGCGCGGCGCGGCGCGCTGGATCTCGATATGCCGGAAACCCGCGCCCGGCTGGAGGATGATCAGGTGGTCGATATCTGCGAATCACCGCGCAATATCGCCCATCGCTTGATAGAAGAAATGATGCTGGCTGCCAATACGGCGGTGGCCGAATATATGCAGCAACGCGATTGCGCGCTGCTCTACCGGGTGCATGCGCCGCCGGAGCGCGAGGCGATAGAGAAACTCAATGAATTTCTGGAACCCTTTGGCATGTATGTGCGCCTGCCCAAATCCAGTGCGAAAGATAAAGAGGCGCATGTCAAACCGGCGCATGTGCAACAGGTGCTGGAACAATCCGAGGGCAAGCCGTTTGCGCATGTGTTGCACCGGCTGGTGCTGCGCTCGATGCAGCGGGCCCAATACACGCCGCATAACGAAGGCCATTTTGGTTTGGCTTATGAGACCTATGCCCATTTCACCAGTCCGATTCGTCGTTATGCCGATCTGATTGTGCACCGTCGTTTAAAAGCGCTGATTCAGGGCAACGATCCGAACCAGGTGCAGCCCGAGAACACGCTGGCCGAAATCGGCACGCAGACGTCGATCCAGGAACGCAAACAACAGCGCGCCGAATGGGATACGCAGGCTATGCTGGCGGCGTTATTTCACAGCAAGGATGTCGGAAAAACACTGCCGGCGCGTATCTCCGGCCTGACCAAGCGGCGTATTTTCTTCGAACTGGAGCCGACCATGGCTGAAGCTTCGCTCGATGTGGATGCGCTGTCCGGCGCCTTTGTGTTGGATGAGAAGGGTCATGCGCTGGCTGCCCGCCAAGGTGGTCGCGCCTATCACCTGGGAGACCGGCTCGATGTGGTGATTGACTCCGCCGACCCGGTGCGCGGCCAGATCAACGTGCGTCTGGCTGAAGAGACAAAACCTTAAGGCGAACCGCGAATGGACGCGAATACA
>CAZXAI010000255.1:0-2362 GCA_964638265.1 uncultured Zetaproteobacteria bacterium | reverse complement strand
AAACAGGTGAATGCATGACTGAACATACACATTTTGCAACAGCATCGGGCAAGCAGCGTCCTGTCCTGCTGATTATTATGGATGGCTGGGGCATCGGCGCAGGCGGCCCGGAGGATGCGATTGCACAGGCGCATACGCCGGTGGTGGATCGCTTGTGGCAGGACTATGCCCATACCCGTTTGTTTACGCACGGCTCTTATGTCGGGCTGCCATCGAACAAGGATATGGGCGGCTCGGAAGTCGGACATCTGACTATGGGGGCAGGCATGGTGCTGGAGCAGGGGCCTACGCGTATCAATCATGCCATTGCCGATGGTTCGTTTTTCGAGTCCAAGGCATTGAAACAGGTGATAGCGGCAGGCCAGTCCGGCGGCGCCCTGCATCTGATGGGGCTGCTCTCCGATGGTAATATCCATTCTCATTTGAGCCATTTCCGGGCTGTGATCAATCATGCTTTTGACTCCGGCATTAAAAACCTGCGTATTCATGCCCTGCTCGACGGGCGCGATGTCGGTATCCAGACGGCGCAGAAATTTGTCTGCGAACTGGAGGAGGATTTTACGTTTATCAACAGCCATGAGGGCTTCTTTTATGCTTTCGCCTCTGGCGGCGGACGTGAAACGGTGGTCATGGATCGCGACAATAACTGGCCTAAGGTAGCCGAGGGCTGGGATTTGATGGTGCATGGCAAGAGCGACAGGCGGTTCCCGTCCATGCTGGCTGCCATCAATCATTTCAGGGCGCAGCAGCCGGGGCTGGTGGATCAGGATATGCCGGGCTTTGTGATTGTCGATGCTCAGGATCAGCCGCTCGGCGCAATGGCCGATGGCGATGCCGTGGTGATGATGAATTTCCGGGGCGACCGTGCCATTGAAATCACCGAAGCATTTGAACTGGATGATTTCGACGGCTTTGATCGGGGACAGCGTCCGCAACTCACCTATGCCGGCATGATGGTCTATGATGAAGACCGGAATTTGCCAAAGCTGCAACTGATGGGGCCGACCAAGGTGGCAAATCCGTTTGGCCGGCGCATTCTGGACATGGGCATCAAGCAGTTTCGCCTGACTGAAACGCAGAAATACCCGCACGTAACCTTCTTTTTTAATGGCGGTTATCGCCAGCCACTGGATGATACGATGGAAGATTATATCCTGATCGATTCGGATAAAGTGGACTCGTTTGCCGATGCGCCGCAAATGAAGGCGATTGAAATTGCCGAAAAGGCCGTTGAACTGATTGCAAGTGGTGAATATGGCTTTGGCCTGATCAATTTTGCCAATGCCGATATGGTCGGCCATTGCGGCAGGGTTGACGCTGCGATTCAAGCTGTTGAAGCAGTGGATACGGCAGTTGGGCGCATCGTAGCGGCGCTGGAAAAAGCCGGGGGTTATGCCCTGATCACGGCGGATCACGGCAATGCGGAAGAGATGCTGGTGACAACCAAAGACGGTGGCAGTGAACCGTGTACCAAACATTCGACCAATCCGGTACCCTGTATCCTGTTTGATCCGGCCTATGATGGCAGTTATGCCTTGCGTCAGCCCGAGGATGGCGGCGACCCGGGTCTGTCCAATCTGGCTGCCACGCTGTTTGAGATGATGGGGCAAAGCGTGCCCGACGATCTGGATGCCTCATTGATTGTACCCGGCTGATGAACCCGTGGTGCAATGGTTACGCTGCCTGCGGGTAATTCCCGATTGCAAGCGCGGCCTCTGTATTGAACGGTTCTGAATATGATTGAGCAGGAGTGACTATGGAACAACTGGATCAAATTACATCAATCCTTGCCCTGACCATGGGTGCGGCCTGGGCCAGCGGCATTAATCTCTATGCCGCCATGCTGATGCTGGGCATGATGGGTGTGACCGGCAATGTCGATCTGCCGCCGGGACTGGAAATACTGCAGGATCCGATGGTGTTATTCGCTGCCGGCACCATGTATGTGGTCGAGTTTTTTGCCGACAAAATCCCCGGCGTCGATTCCACCTGGGATGTCTTGCACACGTTCGTGCGCATTCCGGCCGGCGCCATGCTCGCTGCCGGTGCAGTGGGTGATGTCACGCCGGCCCTGTCGCTGGCAGCAGGCCTGATGGGTGGTGGTTTGGCTGCCAGTACCCATGCCACCAAAGCCGGCTCCCGCGCCCTGATTAATACTTCTCCGGAGCCATTTTCCAACTGGACTGCATCGGTGACCGAAGATGTAGCTGTAATCGGCGGGCTGTGGACAGCATTAAACCACCCTACCCTGTTTGTCGCTTTTATGATTGTGTTTATTCTGTTGATGATCTGGTTGTTGCCGAAATTATGGCGTGGCATCAAAACTGTATTCAGAAAACTGCGCAGCTTCTTCGGCGGCAAG
>CAZXAI010000254.1:0-2364 GCA_964638265.1 uncultured Zetaproteobacteria bacterium | reverse complement strand
ACATAGGGTCAGGTCTTGCAATATAATAATTTGTTGTTATATTGTCCACATGGCCAGACCACTGAGAATAGAATACCCAGGAGCGATTTATCACGTCACATCGCGTGGTAACGCGCAGGGAAACATTTTTCTTGATGATGCTGACCGGGACATGTTTCTTGATGCGCTGGCAGGTGCAATCAATCGCTTTGGATGGGTCTGCCATGCTTTTTGTCTGATGGGTAATCATTATCACCTTGTGATTGAAACACCAATGCCCAATATGTCCGCTGGCATGCGCCAGTTAAATGGTGTTTATACCCAGCGATTGAATCGCAGGCATCGCCGTGTTGGCCATGTGTTTCAGGGAAGGTATAAAGCGATACTGGTTGAGCGGGATGCATACTTGCTGGAATTATGCCGGTATGTGGTTTTGAACCCTGTACGCGCTGGCATGGTGAGCGATGTCAGCCAATGGGCATGGAGCAGCTATCATGCTACTGCCGGACTACAGGGCAAACCTCAATGGCTGAGTATTGATTGGCTGTTATCACAGTTTGGCAATCAGCGGGGGCGTTGCGTTGAACGATATATCCAATTTGTGGCAGATGGTGTGAACCGCAGCTCTGTGTGGAATGATCTTAACCAACAAATTTACCTGGGCCGGGAGGGTTTTATTGACCGGATTAAGTCGGAATTCATCCAGCCAGCAGATTTGACAGAAATACCCAAAGAGCAGTGGCGTCAAAGAAGCAAAAGCCTGCATGAATATGCGGATGAGCATGACGCTCGAAATACGGCAATGGGATATGCTTATCTGGAGGGTGGTCATAAAATGAACGCCATCGCAAAACACTTTGGAGTGCATTACACAACAGTGAGCAGAGCCGTGAAAAAATTGGAACAACAAATACATGATTGTAAGACCTGACCCCGGTTTGATGGCATGTCTGCTGTTTCCGGTGCTGGTGCTGATTGCAGCAGCCATCGGCGGACAAAACGGCCATGCCATTGATCTGGATGCTGTCTTGGACGGCATGAATGCATCTCATCTGCTCGGCACGGATGCGCTGGGGCGCGATGTGCTGGCCCGATTATCCGAAGGATTGCAGTTGTCCCTGCTGGTTGGGCTGACGGTTGTATTGTTCGGCGGCATAACCGGCATTGCCATCGGCATGATAGCAGGCTGGCTTGGCGGCTGGGTGGATGCCCTGTTGATGCGATTGGCCGATATTGTGCTGTCGTTTCCCGGCATTCTGCTGGCCATTGCGCTGGCTGCCATGCTCGGACCCGGCATTGAGAATCTGGTCATGGCATTGGTGGCGGTCGGCTGGGTCGGTTTTGCACGATTGACCCGTGTGCAGGTATTGTCGACCAAAGCCACTCCGTTTGTCGAAGCGGCTATCGCCAATGGCGCAAGCGCCCCCTATATCGCCGTGCGCCATCTATTGCCGAATATCGCCGCGCCGTTGCTGGTCGAAGCCAGTTTCGGGCTGGCTGCTGTGATTATCGGCGAGGCGGGATTATCGTTTCTTGGCGTTGGCGTGCAGCCGCCGGATGCATCGCTGGGCACCATGATTCGCGAAGGCTCCAGGCTGATGCTGGTTTCCCCCGCCCTGGTCATCTGGCCGGGGCTGGTGTTGTGTTCGCTGGTGATGGCGGTCAATCTGCTGGGCGATGCGCTGCGCGATAAACTGGATGTGCGGATGGAGAAAACATGAATAAACAGTTGGTCATCGGGCTGGCGGGAGTGACGCTAACGGAGCAGGAGCGTATCTGGCTGAAAGAAAAACCGCCGCTGGGCGTGATTCTGTTTGCCCGCAATACCGACAGCCCGGAGCAGGTGACAGCCTTGCTGGCCGAGGTGCAGGCATGCACCGGGCAGGCGACATGGGCGGCGATTGATGAAGAAGGCGGTCGCGTCAATCGCATGGCCTGGCCGCCGTTTTATGAGCGCAGACATGCGGCGGAATACGGGGTCATGTATGCCCGCAATGCGGGAACGGCGATACAGGCCGCCTATCAGGATAGCCTGTGCGCCGGAGAAGCATTGCAGGCGCTCGGATTTACACATAACTGTGCGCCGGTACTGGATCTGTTTCACCCCGACGGGCACGGCATAATCGGCCAGCGTTCGTTTGGCGACAAGGTGGATCAGGTGACGGCGCTGGCGACAGCCTGCATGCGCGGCCTGCACGATGCCGGTGTTGAAGCCGTCGGCAAACATTTTCCCGGTCATGGGCGCGCCAATGCCGATTCGCATGTCGCCGTGCCGACAGTGGATGCGCCGCTGGCGACGATTCTGGATGAGGCGGAGCCATTTTCACGCCTGATTGCCGAAGGCTTGAAGCATGTGATGACGGCGCATGTGATTTATACCGACAC
>CAZXAI010000253.1:0-2366 GCA_964638265.1 uncultured Zetaproteobacteria bacterium | reverse complement strand
GTTCGCTGAGCGTAGCGGAATGCCTGAAACTGGCATCGAAGGAACCACACTCGCGCCACCCGGTATTTCTGGGCGAAACCGACAACCTGATCGGCATTGTGCATCTGCGCGAGTTACTCAAGCTGAACAACCCCGACATCCCGCTCAGCGAAGCCATGGTCTGGGAAAGTCCGCCATTTATTCCGACCACCAAGAATGCGCTGGCTCAGTTATTCGATTTCCAAAGCAACCATTTGCACATGGCCATTATCGTGGATGAATTTGGCGATATTGAAGGTTTAATCACGCTGGAAGACATTATCGAGGAAATTGTCGGTGAAATTCGCGACGAGTCCGATATTGCGCCGCAACTGGAGATGTGGCCGCAACCGGACGGTTCGCTGGTCACCGCTGCCACCGTCGCCCTGCATGACATCAATCAGGAGATGGATGCCGACCTGCCGGAAGAAATCGCCACCACCATCGGCGGCCTGATTGTACATATTCTGGGTGATATTCCCGAAGGCCGTCTGTGCATGTCGATCGGTGATCTGCAGGTGGAAGTGCTAAGCGTGAAACGCGACTGGATTCAGCGCGTGCGGCTGACTCCAGTACAGAGCAGTGAGTAAAACATATTATTTGCCAAGAGTAGTATGGTGGAAATAGAAGAATTGCTCTAACTGATTCTATCCCCCCACCCCTCATCTTGAGATGTACATTTGACGACTCAAGATAAGGGGGCGGAGAACCTAAGCTTACTTATTGATTAAATAATCCTGTCTTACGTTTTATAGCTGCCTCGGTCATTTTTACTTTTTTTACGACGCTATGGTCATCAAACAAAATCGTCAGCTCCTTTTTTGTTCCACTTGCCGTTCCGCCAAAAGAACTGACGATGGGGACATAGCTTATTGCATCAGCGCTTACTTTTTCAAAGTCATATTGCCAAATTTCCAGCCCGTTTCCGGTAAAGCTTGTGCTGGTTGGAGCCCCAAACATACTTTGGACTTCTGAAGACGTGGTTTTGCCTTCAATAACTTTGTTCGCGATCGTCTGGGAGTCCTCATGCCGAAGTGCCTCATTCCCGCTGGATGCACAACCAGCCAGAAGCCCCAGACCTAGAATGACTATCACCCCTGTTTTTGATAATTTCATATACCCCTCCGAAGTTTTGATACCCCGAATCAAAGCATTTTTTTTGCCCGCTGTACACTGTGAATGAAAGTACACGATGAACGTACGAGAGCAGCCTTAATATCAGTTATGGCAGATAGCCAAAACGAGGCGAACAAAGGCTGCCCGAGCCTGTCGGGCAACGCGTTGGAAAACGTCAGCCATGGGAATGAAACCTATTCAGCGCTTACTTTTCCGTTGCTGCCCGCGCCTGTCATAACCCTCATCCCCGCCCGAAAATCCGGATATGTTAGCTGCGGCAAGAGTTCCTGATGCAATAAGCGATTGGATACCCGTTTATTATCCCGAAAAAATGCCAATGCCATGGGCGAAAGCTGCTGCTTGCCTTCCTGCTCGGACAATAGTGCCGGCATCGGCGCGCCGACCATCCGCGCCAGTTCAGTGACATAATCCGCATGCGGCATGGGCAAATCGTCGGCCAGATTGACAATACGCCCGGCTCTCGGCTTGTGCATGGCTGCGATCAGGGCAGCCACAATATCATCAATATGGATACGACTGGAATAATGCGGCGGCTGCCACTGCACGGCCTTGTAGCCGCCCGTTCTCAAACGCCCCAGTATATTACGCTCCGGCCCGTAAATACCGGCCAGTCGGAACACTTCGGCAGGCAAGCCCGAGTTCAACCATGCGGCTTCTGCCTTCAACCGCTCGGAGCCGCGCGCGCTGGTCGGGTTACACCGCCATGATTCATCCACCCATGCCCCCCCGGCATCGCCATAGACGCCAGTGGTGGACAGGTAACCGGCCCAGCGCAGCGACGACAATTTCGCAGCCAGGGCAGGCAGCCAGTGCGGCTGTGAGGCATGCATACCCGCCTCGTCACGCGCCAGCGGTATCGAATCGAGTACTGCATCGACCGATGCCAGCAGATCATCCGGTAAATCTGACGGCGATGCGGTCAACATCGCATCAATACCCAGATTATTAAGTATTTCCTGTCTTTCCCTGCTGCGCGTTGTGGCAATGACGCGCATGCCCCCGGCCAGGCATGCCTGCGCCAGCTTCTCCCCGACATAGCCGCAGCCGAGGATCAGAAGATGCTCAATCACCCTGTTCATCTGCTTAAAACTAGCCATTCCCCGTGAAACAGCAATATCGCTGCAGTAACGCCGGTGATTTACCCCTGATGAGAAGAGTTCAAATCCAGATCGCGGGCATGGATGCTCTGACCGCGCAGCTCTTTGGATGCA
>CAZXAI010000252.1:0-2381 GCA_964638265.1 uncultured Zetaproteobacteria bacterium | reverse complement strand
CTGCGACGCGAACGCAAATAACGCTTGGCCAGCATCCATTCATAGGAACGAAACAGCTCCAGACTCAAAGCAGACCTCCGTTATGCGGCTGCATGATTATGATAAATAACGCAGATAGAGATAGATATGTGATATAACGACGGAGATCAGCATCAGACCGAATGCGTGTTTCAGGAATACCAGAAAAGCAATCGGGTGACCGGCGCGCTGGGCGAAGCCGGCCACAATCAAATTGGCCGAAGCGCCGATCAATGAGCCGTTTCCGCCCAGGCAGGCGCCCAGCGCCAGCGCCCACCACAATGGCACGATCGCATCAGGGCCGCCAAATGCCGGCGCCATATTATGAATCAGCGGAATCATGGTTGCCACGAAGGGGATGTTATCGATCATGGCCGACGCAATGGCGGATACCCACAGAATAGCGGCAACCGTGGCATTGAAATCACCACCGGTCAGCTCCAGTGTTTTATTGGCCAGCATTGCGATCACGCCGGTATGCTCCACGCCGGTAACAATAATAAACAGGCCGACAAAGAAGAATATTGTCGTCCACTCCACTTCCGCCATAATGCCTTCGTAGGCATGATCTTTATCTTCCAGCGACTGCCCCAATGTCTGCAGCAGGAGCAATAGCGCCGCACCAAACATGGCAATCGAAGCTGGCTCCAAGTGTACGCTGTGGGCAACTGTAAAGCCGCCAATAACCAGAAACAATACGCTCAGGCTTTTTTTCAGCAGCGGCACATCCTTGATGGCTTCTCGCTCATCAAATCGCATCACCAGCGCCCGGTTTTCATCCGTGGCATGCAGGTCACGACCGAACATAAACCAGATAATGGCCAGCATGACTGCAAAAATAATCGGCGTAATCGGAGCCAGATTGATCAGGAAATCATAAAAACTCAGCCCGGCCGCCGAGCCAATCATGATATTGGGCGGGTCACCGATCAGGGTGGCGGTGCCGCCCACATTGGAGGCCAGAATCTGGGCAAACAAATACGGATACGGGCGTACGCCCAGCGCATCGGTGATCAACAGCGTGACCGGCGCAATCAGCAGCACGGTGGTCACATTATCGAGAAAGGCGGAAAACACGGCGGTTACCACCGACAACATCACCAGAATGCCCCACGGGCTACCCTTGACGGTTTTGGCCGCCTTGATCGCCACATACTGAAACATGCCGGTTTTCTGACTGATGGCCACAATCACCATCATGCCGGTCAGCAGGCCAATGGTATTGAAATCCACACCGGCCACAGCCTGCTGCTGAGTCAGCACGCCACAGAGTATCATCAACCCCGCGCCCAACAGCGACAACACAGCCCGATTAAACTTCTCGGCCATGATAATGGCATAAACCGCCAGCAAAATAGATACAGCCACCCAGGTCGGATCCAGCCCGAAAATAACCGATGCCATATGTTCGCCCGTATTATGCATCGTCGCTGTTCTCGTGCGGAATTTTTGCCAGACGCCTCAAGATATCGCTGGACGAGATAATGCCCACCAGGCGGTCATCATCATCCGTCACCAGCGCGTACTCAAAGCGATCATAGGTAATCAGCGCCGCTGTCACGGATAACAAGGATTCATCCTCACTGACAATGGTCGGTTTTTCATCCATGACATCATGAACCTTGCACTGCAGCAACTGGTCATAATGCTTGCGTAACAGGCCGATATCAGGGGCATAAGGAATCGATTTCAAATCCCCGGTCACAATATAGTTGGGCACCAGGCTGGCCAGCACGGAGAGAGAGTTCACCGCACCCAGAACTTTACGCTCTGAATCAACGACCGGGATCATGCGAAATGCCTTTTTATTCAGAACAGCCGCGATATCAGCCACGGTCTGTTCCGGGTGGCATACCACCACATCCGTGGTCATAATGTCTTTTGCATGCATGGAGAACAGCTCCTTTTTATTCAGGCCTCATCAGCGGAAACAGCAGCACATCGCGAATGGAATGCTGGCCGGTCAGCATCATCACCAGCCTGTCCACGCCAATACCAACGCCGGCAGCCGGCGGCATGCCGAACTCCAGTGCGCGCAGATAATCTTCATCCACACCGGTAGCTTCTTCATCGCCCGCAGCCCTGGCTTCGGCCTGGGCCATAAAACGACGTCGCTGATCATCCGGATCATTGAGCTCGGAAAATCCATTGGCCATTTCACGCCCGGCCATAAACAACTCGAATCGATCCGTGACGCTCGGCTCATCATTATTGCGCCGCGCCAATGGCGACACATCCACCGGATAATGGGTGACAAAGGTCGGCTGCATCAGTTCCGGCTCGACCAGTTCTTCAAACAGGGCCATTAAATAATGCCCGGCTTTCCAAGTAATTAGCGGCTTGAAGTCCGGTATAACCTGAAG
>CAZXAI010000251.1:0-2421 GCA_964638265.1 uncultured Zetaproteobacteria bacterium | reverse complement strand
CTCAGCAGCAACGTATGTTGAGCCGTCTCAGGCAAAGTATGCGGCACAAGTTTTAGCGGGGGATGTTTATTTACCGCTGACGCCTATCCATGCATCGTTCAGGCCGGTGATCGCCTTGAGCGTATCCATGTTGGCAAGGGCCTCCGCCTTGCGGGCATAGCTGCCGGCGCGCAGGCGATACCAACGATGATTTTTTAGTGTTACCGGATAGATATCACTGTGCACGCCCAGTTTGGCGACATGCGCCTGTTCAGCGGCGGCTTCGGCTTCGGAATAGTGTGAAGACAGGAAGATGGTGTATTGCCTGCCGGCGGTCTGGCCGGCAGCAGTCGATGCGGGGGGTGGCGTCGCAGTCGATGAGGCAGGTGATGGTCGTGGCGTGGCGCTATCGACGGGCGGGGTGGAATCCAGGTGTATCTTTGTGTTTGGTTGTGGCGTATCTGCGCTATCGAAATCATCCTCTTCGAAGCCGTCATCTTCACTGGGTGCTTTTTGCGGCGGGTTGCCATCATAAATCAGGTATTCGCGCCGTTGCCGCCAGGCTTCACGCGTGAAGACATAGGGGTCGAGAGCCAGCTCATCACGCATCGCCGAGGCGTCGAGCAGGCGGGCGCGCGCATCCACATATTTGAGTACAGCCGCCGGGATAGTGATATAGGGTGCGAGAAAAAAACCGGCCCAGAACATCGGATCGGTTGCTGTTGCCGTTAAAAAGTCGGGTGTATTGCGTACGGAGTTGGGCCCGTAAAAGGGGTAGATGATATAGGCACCTTTTGCAACGCCCCATGTTGCCAGCGTCTGGCCAAAATCCTCATTATGATGCTCCAGTCCCATCGACGATGCGACATCCACCAGTCCGCCTACGCCGAGCGTTGAATTGATCAGGAAGCGGCTGAAATCCATAACACCCTGTTGCCCTTTGCCCTGCAGAAAGTCGTTCAACACAGTATTAAGATATGTGCTGTTATCGAAGAAATTGGAAACAGCCAGCCGCATCGGTTTGGGGACGACGGCGGTATAGCCCTGCGCGGCCGGTTTCAGACTGATCCGGTCAATGCCGTCATTGATCTTGTCGGTGACCCGGTTGACCGGTTCGATAGGGTCGTAATGGTTCTGTGGCGTGGCGCAGGCATTGAGCATGAGTGCAAGAATGAGCGCGAGCAAATAAGCCGGATGCTTCATGGTGCCGGATTATGCCTTGCTGGCTGAAAATTGCACAACAAAGCGTTTATGCCAGTGGTTAACATGAAACAAATAACGCGGCTTGCATGGATATTTTCTACGCCGTGGTACTGTTTCATACCTCGGGGTGGAAAAGATCCATGCGCGTTAACATGAAACAAATAACGCGGTTTCATGACTTTTTCCACCCCATGATATGAAATTTTATCATGGGGTGGAAAAAGTCCATGCGCGTTACGGACACGGATTGGGGCATTGGCTGTGGATGCGCTCGATTGCTGCCAGACAAGGCTCCGAAAGGGTAATCTCCCGGCTGGAGATGTTGGCGGCCAGCTGTTGCATGCCGGTTGCGCCGATAATGGTGGCGCACACAAACGGCTGCTGGCGGATAAATGCCAGCGCCATTTGAGCCGGATCGAGATCATATGTACGGGCAATGCGGATATAAGCCTGAGTCGCCCGTTCCGCCTCCGGGCTGGAATAGCGGGTGTAGTGTTCAAACAGCGCCAGTCTGGAACCGGCGGGTTTGTTGCCATGCAGGTATTTGCCGGACAATACGCCAAAGGCCAGCGGTGAATAAGCCAGCAGTCCGACCTGTTCACGGCAGGCGATTTCCGCCAGACCGGTTTCAAACGAGCGGTTGAGCAGATTATACGGGTTCTGGATCGAGGCAATGCGCGGCAAGGCTTTGGTGTCGGACAGGTGCAGATGCTGCATCATGCCCCACGGCGTTTCATTGGATATGCCGATATGGCGCACTTTGCCGGCCTGAACCAGCGACTGCATGGCATCCAGCGTTGCTTCAATCGGCGTGGCGGTTTCATTATGGCGGTGCTGATAGCCGCGCTGGCCGAAGAAATTGGTATTGCGATCCGGCCAGTGGGTTTGATACAGATCCAGGTAATCGGTTTGCAGCCGTTTGAGCGAGGCTTCACAGGCGGCTATGATATTGTCGGCATCGAGTCTGGCCTGGCCGTGGCGGATATGCGGACACCAGCCGGTCGGGCCGCATACCTTGGAGGCCAGTATCACATCTTGTCGTCTGCCTGTGTTGCGCAACCAGTCGCCGATGATGATTTCGGTGCGGCCATAGCTCTCTGCGGTGGGCGGAATGGCGTATAGCTCGGCGGTATCAAAGAAATTGATGCCGTTGTCCACGGCATAATCCATTTGGGCACAGGCATCAGCGGCGCTGTTTTGCTGGCCCCAGGTCATGGTGCCCAGACAGATTTCGCTGAC
>CAZXAI010000250.1:0-2422 GCA_964638265.1 uncultured Zetaproteobacteria bacterium | reverse complement strand
TGCAGGTGCAGGTTCACAGTACCGGCATGCGATAATGCTGCCACAGCCGGCGCATGCGACACCGCACCGGAAATCACATTCTGATGAGCCGGAAAAATGGCCTGAAATGCCGCATTGACCCAGTTCACGATGGCCGGTGCAGAACGGAAATTGCGTTCGAGTTGTAACGCTTCAACATGTGGCAGGCCGGCCTCGTTGCTGGCTGCATTGAGAAACAGTCCTACTTCGGCCTTTCTGAACCGGTAAATCGACTGCATCGGGTCACCCACCATAAACAGGCTGCGGTGCCGGCCATCTCCCTCCTGCCAGCCTGCCGTCAGGCAGTGTAGCAAACGCATTTGCAGCATCGACGTATCCTGAAACTCATCGACGAGAATATGGTGAATGCGATAATCCAGTTTCATCAGCAAATCACCCGGCGCGGCCTCATGCGCGCCGAGCGCATCCATGGCGCGTAATGCAATCTCGGTAAAATCGGCTTCACCCTGTTGCGCAAAGGTCTGTTGCAGCTGTTTATGGGCCAGAATCAGTATCACAAATAATGATTCCAGCACCTGCCATTGCTGATCATCCATGCGCGGGCTGACCGGCAGTTGGCGCAGCTCATGCAATGATTCGGCCAGTGCCGGTATCGCGGCCAGCATATTGAGCAGTGCTTTGAATTGCGCTTTGGGCTCGGCAAAGGCTTTGCCGGCCGGAAACCCCAAGCGTGCATTGACGCCACCAGGCTTGCGAAACTCCGCTTTGGCCGTTAATAAAAAATCCGCAATCCCCTGCCATTGCTCCAGCATGTCCAGCGAGGCTTCAGGCCAGACCATGTGTTGCAGTAGCGCATCGCCTTTCTGTTTTCCGGCAAACGCCATCAACGCCGGCAGTGCACCTTTCACTGGCATCGGCATCAATGCCTCACAGGCCGCCAGTTTTTGTTCCATGATATCGGCCAGATTATGTTCCAGCATCTGGCGCAAGCCGCTCATATCACGCGCATGGGTGGCGATTTCATCCAGCCACTGTTCACGCTTGGCCAGCATATCGGCCAACAGGGCAATCACGGCCACCGCATTGTGATCCTGATGCAGCAACACAGACTCGGCGGCGTCAGGAAAATCATGCATCGCTTCATCCAGCGCCGCTTCGGCAGCGTCCAGGTATAAGCGCCGGGCATGCTCCGATGGCGATGGCATATCGCCCAGACCGGACAGCAATGGCACAGCCCGCGCCAGCGAATGACTGAAACTGTCCATGGTCATCATGCGCAAACGCGCCGGGTGGCGGGTGATATGCCAGCCTTGGGCCTCGGATCGCTGCATAGCCTGTTGAGCCAGTTGCCATGTCTCCATTTGATGTGTTTCCGATGGCGCCGGTCGAGGGGCGGTCAGTGCTTCGAGCACGCGCTTGCGCATTTCGGCAGCGGCCTTGCGGGTAAAGGTCAGCGCCAGCACCTCCTCCGGCTCATCGACAATGGCCAGCAGGGCCAGAATACGCTGGGTGAGCAAGGCTGTTTTACCGGAGCCCGCCGGCGCCTGCACCAGAAAGGAAGCGCCCGGATGACGCGCCTTGCGCCTGATTTCAGCGCTCATGTCTTACCCTCAAGGTTACCTGTTTCCTCAACCCTGCAAACAGCCTCCAGGCCGCAATACTGGCAGGCATGGGCATCACGCGGCGACACATCGCAACGCCCCTCGACAAATTCTGTCGCCAGCGCATTAATATTCGTTCTCCAGTCATCCAGCACAGCCTGCCAGTCATCCGGCGCACCGCGTTTACCATCGCAGGCGATAATGCCCTGGATACCGATATCATCGCCGCACAAGCCTTCATAAGCCATATCGCCACTGCGCACGCGCGCAAAGGCCACCGCATCATCGACGCCCAGCTCGGCGGCCAGGGCATACTGCGGCAATTGCGGTTCCTCAATGCGTTCGTTCAACCATTTGGCCGTGGATTGTCTGGCGCCGGTTTTATAATCAATCAACAGCTGCCGGCCCGAGGCATCCATATCCATGCGGTCGGCTGTGATTTTTACGTCGATATGCACACTCCTGTCCGCATCAACATCCCCCGGCATGGCGGACGATGCCGGCAAACGCAGCTGAAAGGATTTTTCTATGGCTGTCACCCGGAATGCAGGGCGCTGCAATTCCAGTGCCAGCCATGCCCGCAATACCGACTGCATGCGCTGTTTCTCGCAGTCGCGCGTTCTGCTATCGACCGCCACATATGCCTCAGACCATGCATGGCTGATGGCCGCATCAATCAATGCCGCCGTGTCTTCATCGCTGAGCGCTGCCAGCGCCGACTGCCGCTGCAGCCTCCGCCAAATATATTCCAGCGCCAGATGAATCAATGAGCCCTTGCTGCTCGGCTCGATGCCCGGCGATGTTTCACCCAATGGCGCAATACCCAGCCGATGCATCGCAAA
>CAZXAI010000249.1:0-2428 GCA_964638265.1 uncultured Zetaproteobacteria bacterium | reverse complement strand
TGCCCCAATGCGATGCGTGTGATCGAAACCATTGATTTACATTGCCTGCGCCATGCCCGCCATCAGGCATTCAAGCGCATGCCCGCCGTGGCATGCACAGTAACGCAGTCCGGTCTGTACAACGAGCTTGCTGTACGTGAAATTGCCGCCATCCACCGCTCCGATTTGTCGATACTGGTATCCGATTATGAAATGCTGCTATTGCAGCAGCAGTTCGGCATCAGCTCCGAGATCATCCACCTCTGCCCATTCATGTTTGAGCCACATCAAGTGCAAACGTGTTCCCCGTCATTCGGGCAGCGCCGCGATTTTGTCATGATCGGCAATTTTCGTCATGCCCCGAACTGGGATGCTGTATTATGGTTGAAACAACAAATCTGGCCATTGATCCGGTCGCAGCTGGCTGAAGCAGCAGTACATATTTACGGTGCTTACGCACCGGCGAAAGCATTCGCACTGCATCAACCGGACAGCGGTTTTTATGTTCATGGCCGCGCTGCGGACGTCGAGTCGGTGATGCAGCAGGCCAGAGTATGTCTGGCCCCGCTCAGGTTCGGCGCCGGCATCAAAACCAAGCTGGCTGATGCCATGTTGCATGGTACGCCATCGGTAACCACCAGTATCGGCATGGAAGGCATGCGCGGCGGCTTGCCCTGGGCCGGCACGGTTGCTGATGATGCACAATCATTTGCAGCAGCGGCTGTGTCACTCCATCGGGATGGGGCATGGTGGCAGCAGGCGCAGGAAAATGGTTTTACGATTATAGACCATCTGTTCGATGCCAACACAAATGGCGAGACCCTGATTCATCGATTGTCAGCATTGCATGAGCAGCTTGCTGAACACAGGCAGCAACAGTTCACCGGTTTAATGCTCCGGCATCATCATCAGCGCAGCACCGAATTTATGTCGCGCTGGATTGAGGCCAAAAACAGACTGGCCGATCAGACAGACCGATAAGCCTGTCCAGGCGCTGACGCGTACGTATTGGCATTGGCAGGCTTGCGCCGCTATCGTTGGCCATCTTTCTGGAGGTGTTACGTGACCCATATCCGAATCGCTACCCGTCGTTCCCCGCTGGCTCTGTGGCAGGCTGAATATATTGCGGCAGCACTGCAGCGCCTGGATCCGGGCGTGACCACTGAGTTGGTCAAAATTGTTACCAGGGGCGACAAAATCCTCGATGTGCCGCTGGCGCAGGTGGGCGGCAAGGGTTTGTTCACCAAGGAAATCGACGAGGCGCTACTGGACGGACGGGCTGATATCGCCGTGCATTCGATGAAGGATGTGCCGACACAATTGCCCGCCGGCACCGCTATCCGCGCCCACCCCAAACGCGCTGACCCGCGCGATGCCATCGCCACCATCAGCGGCGGCGGACTGGAATCACTGCCGGCAGATGCCACGATTGGCACCTCCAGCCTGCGGCGTATCGCCCAGATTCAAGCCAGATTCCCGCATTTCAAATTCGTGTCGATTCGCGGCAATATCCAGACGCGTTTGTCCAAGCTGGGCGTCGAAGTCGATGCGGTGATACTCGCTGCTGCCGGCGTGAAGCGCATGGGCATGGCCGATCAGATGCACGATTTTATCGATACGGAGATACTCCTGCCCGCAGTAGCCCAGGGCACCCTCGGTGTGCAAACGCGCGATGACGATGATGTGATCAATGCACTGGTCGATCAGCTCAATGATGCCGATACGGTCGATCGCACCCGTGCCGAACGCGCTTTTCTGGCCCGTCTGGAAGGCGGTTGTCAGGTGCCGATTGCCGCCTTTGCCACCCTTGATGGTGATCACCTGCACCTCAAAGGACTGGTCGGCGCGGTGGATGGCTCCAGCCTGATTGTCCGTGAATGCACCGGCGCACGCGCTGATGCCGAGGCCATGGGCATCACGCTGGCCGATGCAGTGCTCGATGCCGGCGGCCGGGAGATTCTGGCAGCGCTGTACGCCAGCAACTGAGTCTGTTTGCCACAGCCGGACGGGTGGTGATTCACCTCACGGTCATATTGTTCGCTATCACCAGCCTTGGTGGCGTATAAAGAAACGCACTCCAGGAGGGATTATGCCTGCAATATTTCATATTGATCATCGTTTGGAACAGCATAAAGAGGATATCCTGTGTGTCTTGCAAATTCCGGCGGCGCTGCTGGTGCTGGCCGTGATGTTTTTCCTGAGCTGATACAGATACCGGCCACTGCACCAAATCCTTGCTGGTAAATCAGCCGCTGACCGGAAACAATGCGGCTCTTCAAGCGATGGTGAAATCATAACAAACGGGCGGCCTGTGTTCTGGAACGAAAAAACCCTGGTGGAAATGTCTGATCAGGAGTGGGAATCACTCTGTGATGGCTGTGGCCAATGCTGTGTGTGGAAATTCGAGGATGCGGATTCCGGCGAAATCCTCTACACGGATATCCGCTGC
>CAZXAI010000248.1:0-2452 GCA_964638265.1 uncultured Zetaproteobacteria bacterium | reverse complement strand
TTAACATGGTCTTGCCTTTCCTTGCGTACCTTTGCGTCCTTTGCGGTAAATGATTATAAATCATTGAAGGAGAAAAAATCTATGGCACAGCAACGAATGAATGTGCAGGCGCCGATTGAACGCTTGTTTGCAGAACGCTGGAGTTCGCGCGCGTTTGATGGCGACAAAGCGGTCAGCCGCGATGTGATTGCATCGTGTCTGGAAGCAGCGCGATGGGCGCCTTCCTGTTTTGGCGCAGAACCGTGGCATTATATTGTTGCTGATCGTTTTGTTGATGCGGTAAACTGGGACAAGGTGCTCGAATCGCTCGCCCCAAAAAACCAGCTGTGGGCAAAGCATGCGCCGGTACTCATTGTGGCGGCGGCGGAGCCGGTATTTTCACACAATGGCCAGCGCAATCGCTGGGCTGAATTCGATACCGGGCAGGCCACCACCAGCCTGTGCCTGCAAGCGGCATCCCTGGGTCTGGCCAGTCATCAGATGGGAGGCTTCGATGCCGATGCATTAAAGCAGGCGCTCGGGATGCCGGCGCAGATGCATGCCATGAGCGTCACTGCCCTCGGTTATCCCGGCTCTGCGGATCATCTGGATGAGGATTTTCAAGCCATAGAGACCGCGCCCAGAACGCGCAAGGCATTGTCTGAGATCGTGCACGCCGGGCAATGGAGCGAGCCATGGCAGCCACCGGCGGCTGTCGGCTGGGAAGCGCGCTACCAGGAGACATCGGCTGAACAACTACCCTGGTTTTATCCTGAACTGGATGCCGATATTGCACAGGCTATTGCTGCCCACAACATCACATCCGGCGCGGTGCTGGATATCGGTTGCGGGCCGGGTACGCAGGCTGTTGAACTGGCCAAACGCGGGTTTAGCGTCACTGCCACCGATATTGCGCACAGCGCTGTCAAATTCGCCCGGCAGCTGGCCGCAACTGAACATATCGACATTGATTTCCATGTCGATAATGTGCTGGACAGTCGCCTGTCCGGCCCATTCGATCTGATTCTGGATCGCGGTATTTTCCACTGCTTCCCCGAAGCTGCCGACCAGAACGCCTATATGAACACCGTGTGCAGACTGCTCAAACCGGGTGGTTTGCTGCTGCTCAAATGTTTTCACCGCGATGAAACATCTGAGATGGGGCCGCCATGCCGCTATAACGAGGCGGATATTGTACAGCGGCTCGGTGATGCGTTTGAACTGATCGAGTCTCGCGCCAGCCATTTCGGCGATCCCTCTTGCCAGGATGCCCCCAAAGCCCTGTTCTGCATACTGAAAAAAATAACAGAGACGCAACATGACTGATTTGTTTTCACCGCTCCAACTGGGGCATCTGAACTTACCCAATCGCATGGTGATGGCCCCGTTGACGCGCAATCGCGCCCCCGATGGTATGCCAACGGCGCTGATGGCCGAATATTACCGCCAGCGCGCCGGCGCCGGTCTGATCATTAGCGAAGGTACCCAGATATCGGAGCAGGGCATTGGCTATCCGGCCACACCCGGCATTCATACGGATGCCCAGATCGAAGCCTGGCAAGCCGTCACCGGTGCAGTCCATCACGCTGGCGGTCGAATATTCTGCCAGCTCTGGCATTGCGGGCGCATTTCACATCCGGACTACCACGGCGGCGACAAGCCGGTCGCACCCTCTGCCATTCAGCCGGCCGGGCAGGCGTTCACCTATGAAGGATTAAAAGATTTTGTTGAACCACGGGCGCTGGATGCAGCAGAAATCCCGGCCATTATCGAACAGTATCGCCATGCCGCTGCCTGTGCGATCAGAGCCGGCTTTGACGGCATTGAAATCCACTCGGCCAATGGCTATTTACTGGATCAGTTTCTGCGCGATGGCGCCAATAAGCGCAGCGATGCTTATGGCGGCGCGATTGAGAACCGCATGCGTTTACTCAGGGAAGTGAGCGAAGCCGTGCTTACCGAAATCGGCGCGGATAACGTCGGCGTGCGCATTTCGCCGGTCAATGCCTTTAACGATATGCACGATTCCGATCCGCAACAGCTGTTTAATCAGGTGGCGGCCATGCTTTCCAGTCTCGGCATCGCATACCTGCATGTGGTTGAAGTAAGCATGGTCGGCGAGGCGGACAGAGCCGTCAATATGGCTGAAATCCGCAGCTGTTTTCACGGCCTGTACATCGCCAATGGCGGCTATGACCAGACGCGCGGCAATGCGGTGATTGCAGAGGGCCGGGCCGATCTGGTGGCATTTGGCGTCCCCTATCTGGCCAATCCGGATTTGCCGGAACGATTCAGGCAGGGGGCGGATTTGAACGAAGCGGATCCAGCCACCTTCTACGGTGGTGATGCACACGGATATACCGACTATCCGGCCCTTGTCCATGACACCTGATGCAAACCACTCCAGCATTTTTACCACCTGAAACCGATAGACCAACAGGTTCAAGATTTTCCCGTTTGCTTCCGGTTCATA
>CAZXAI010000247.1:0-2461 GCA_964638265.1 uncultured Zetaproteobacteria bacterium | reverse complement strand
CCTGGACGGGTTTGCCTTTATGAAATGCCTGCATCGCTTCCAGCCAGGTGGGTAACGCCGCGCGTGCGCCGGTTTCATGCCGCCCCATCGGGGTCGGATTATCGCGGCCTGTCCAGACGCCGGTCAATATCTGTGGCGTATAACCCATAAACCAGGCATCGACCTGCTTATTGGTCGTGCCGGTTTTGCCGGCGGCCGGGCGCTGTAATGCCCGGGCGCGGCGACCGGTGCCGTGTTCAATCACACCTTTCATGATATTGGTGATCAGGAACGCATTGACCGGATCAACCACCTGATCGGCTGGACGCATGGCATCATTGACGCTCATAACCGGATCCACATGACAGACCTGACAGCGTTTGCCGGCCACGGACCGGAGCAGGGTGTTGCCGGTGCGATCCTGCACCTGTTGAATCGCAATCGGTTTCCATTTGCGGCCATGGTCGGCCAGCACGGCATACGATGCTGTGAGCGCTTGCGGACTGACTTCAGTTGCTCCCAGCGCGAGGGCCAGCTGGGCGGGGAACTGGCGCCCAAAGGGATAATTGGCCAAATCGTTCAAGAAGCGATTGATACCGACATTTTGCAATACCTTGATCGACGCCAGGTTGCGTGAATGCTCCAGCGCATTGCGCAGCGTGACCGGGCCGGCAAATTCATTTTTGTAATTTTCCGGACGCCAGTAATCATTGTTCTGCTTGCTGTCAAACACCACCGGCGTATCCATGATGATGGTGGCGGGAGTCATGCCGCTGGCCAGTGCGCTGGTGTACAGGAACGGTTTAAAGGCGCTGCCCGGCTGACGCATGGCCTGGCGCACCCGGTCAAATCCGGCGGTCTTGTAATTATAACCGCCCACCCGCGCCAGCACCGTGCCGCGCTTCAGATCAATCGCGTACAGGGCCGACTCGATGGATGGCTCCTGGGCCAGCCGTACGCCGCCTTTCGGCAAGCCCTGCAGGCGGATTTCATCGCCGGCGATCCAGTGGCGTGGACGCTGCTTCAGGGACGCCAGTACGGCATCACTGGCGCCTTCTTTTTTATAGATGCGGAGCGGTTTCCAGTGCCATTTCGGTTTGCTTAAACGCCATGTCCGCTGTCCATCATTGACCGTCAAATCGCCATTTTTATGCACTGTTTGAACCAATGCAGGAATCAGCGCGTCGGTAGACGGTGCATCATGCTGTTGCCTCCACCTGGCCAGCAAGCCGGCCCACTCGCTGCGAGGGTGATGGGTCGGATAGCGATAATACTGGCGTTGCTCGACGTTCAGGACGCCGTGACGCACAGCGCGAATGGCAGCCCGCTCAGCCTGCTCGTTATACGGCACGATAACCGTCAGCCCTTGCCTGCGCAGGGTTTTTTCACCAAACCGCGCGACCAGCTCGCGGCGCACCTGATCGGCATAGGCATTGATCAGTGTGGCCCGCTGCAGTGGCGCAACAACCATCGGCGCCTGCATGGCTCGCGCCACCGCCTGTGCATCGGCCATGCCACTTTCACGCATCAGGCGCAGCACCGTATTGCGTCGCTGCTTGGCCTTTTTCGGGTTGATATGCGGCGCATACTTGCCGGGCGCTTTGGGCAGCCCGGCCAGCGTAGCGCATTCGGCCAGCGACAGCTGATCCAGTGATTTGTGGAAATAACGCCATGCCGCCGACGCCACGCCATAGGATCCGCGCCCCAGATAAATCTGGTTCAGATAGAGATAGAGAATATCATCTTTGCTGAATGCCTGTTCAATACGATAGGACAAAATAGCTTCGCGGATTTTGCGCGAATAGGAGCGCTCGGACGACAGCAGAAAGTTTTTGGCCACCTGCTGGGTGATGGTGGAGCCGCCCTGCACGGTGTGTCCGGCTTTCAGATTGGCCAGCGCCGCCGATAAAATGCGGGCCGGATTGATGCCGGGGTGTTCATAGAACTGCTGATCCTCAGCCGCCAGAAAAGCATGAATCAGCTGTTTCGGGATTTCATTGAAGGGCGTAAGTATGCGATGTTCATCGGCATATTCAGCAATCAGTTGGCCATCAGTATTATACACGCGCGATACCAGCGGCGGTTGATAATTGGACAGCGCGCCCAGTTCCGGCAGATTGCTGGAAAATATCATATAGGCTATGGTCAGCACCATAGCCATGAGTACGCTCAAGCTGACGGCAATTTTGACGATAAGGGAAAGGATGCGCATTAAACCGAATTCAAGCGGAAGCAGTCAGAGCAAGCAAGGCGCAGTTTTACAGGCGTTGAACGCACGCGCCCGTAACCGGCTGAAACAGCATGGCTTTACACTGCTGGAGGTGATGGTAGTCATGGTCATTATGGCCATTGTCGCGGCTATTGGCATCCCGGCCTTTGCCGACTGGCGCGAAAAACAGGCGGTGCGCAGCGCTACGCAAACACTGATGGCTCAGCTAAAGCAGGCAAGGGTGCTCGCTGCATCCGAGAACCGCAGTGTAAG
>CAZXAI010000246.1:0-2476 GCA_964638265.1 uncultured Zetaproteobacteria bacterium | reverse complement strand
CAGACCGGGCACAAACGGCGGCGATGCTTCCGACACGGGTGCGTCTATGCCGGGAATCCGATCTGCATCATGCGCCGCACCGACAATCAGGCATGCGAAATCTTTTTTCAGTGCTAGATTGCCATCGGTATGATCCCAGTGGTGGTGGGTATTGAAAATATGGGTCAGCGGTTTACCGAGTGTTTTACAGGCCTGCTGCACAGGAGCTGCTTCGGCCGGATCAACGGCAATCAGTGCCTTGCTGGCCGCTGCTTCGATGAGATAAATATAATTGTCCCGCAATACGGGCAACTGGTGAACGGTGAAACCGGCATGTTGATACGACCACATGCTGGTAGTGTAATACAATATCGGCTCGGTGCATCTGTTTGTTTTTACCAGCTCATGCACAGCCGCTGAATTCGGGAGAGATTCATGTCACACGGTTCAACAAAAGCGGTGGTTACAGCATTCGGCGCCAATGCGCTGGTGACGGTGGCCAAATTTATCGGCTTCGCCCTATCCGGATCGAGTGCTTTGCTGGCTGAAGCGGTGCATTCGCTGGCCGATACGGCCAATCAGGGACTGCTGTATCTGGGTTTGCGGCGTTCGGCCCGTCAGGCCGATGATGAGCACCAGTTCGGGTACGGGCAGGAACGTTATTTCTGGAATCTGATTTCCGCCGTCACTATCTTCTTCCTCGGCTGCGCCTACACGATCATGCACGCCATGGATGAGCTGCGCCATGGTCATGCTCCTGAACTGTCGCTGATTCCGTTCCTGATCATCGGTTTCGCCTTTTTAATGGAGGGCTATTCATTTTCTGTCGCCATCGTTGAATTCCGGCAACAGTGCCGGGCGGCGGGCAAGACATTCCGGGAGTATTTAACCGAAACGCGCGACCCGACCACGCTGGCCGTGCTGATCGAGGATGCAGCGGCCCTGTTTGGTTTGGTGATAGCGCTGGTCGGCATGGGACTGGCCGCCTATACCGGTTCGGCTCTGTTCGATGGCATCGCGGCGATTTGCATTGGCCTGCTGATGGGCTTTCTGGCCTTTTTTCTGGCTGCGACCAACCGCAAATACCTGCTCAACCATGCCAATGAGGAAGTCGATGACATTGCCGCCCGGCTCTGGCAGGCCGATGATCAGGTGCAGCAGGTGCACCGCATCAACAGCATCGTATTATCGCCGGAAGAAACCCTGCTGATGGCCGAAGTGGAACTGCGCGAGGAGGCGATTTTCGCCGATATGACGCAGGCGGAAATCAAACGGGCGATTCGCTTTATGCACAAGCTGGATGATATCCGCAGCTCGCTGGAGGACGATGTCAGCCGCGTTGCGCCGGAAACCAAACACATCTTTATCGAGTTCAGCGCGCCGCAGGATAAGCCGGACAAACACTAGGGTGGTGCGGAGCGAATGATTGGCATACCATTTCCGTCCGATTTCTGATCGCGTTATTTATTTCATATTTTTCCAAGGAGTGTTTTATGAGCGTACTGGTAGGCAAACAGGCCCCCGAATTTACCGCCGCAGCTGTGATGGCTGACGGTTCGATTAACGAGAATTTTTCCCTGTCCGATTACAAGGGTAAATATGTTGTCTTATTCTTTTACCCGCTGGACTTCACCTTCGTCTGTCCGTCCGAACTGATTGCCTTTGATCACCGCATCAAGGAATTCGAAGCGCGTGGCGTGCAGGTGATCGGTTGTTCCATTGATTCCCAGTTCACCCATGCCGCATGGCGTAACACGGCGGTTAACGACGGCGGCATAGGCGCAGTGGCTTATCCGCTGGTGGCCGATGTCAAACATGAAATCTGTCAGGCCTATGATGTGGAATTCGCCGATGCAGGCGTGGCCTTCCGTGGTTCATTCCTGATTGATAAAGAGGGAACAGTGATGCATCAGGTGGTCAATCACCTGCCGCTGGGTCGCAATATCGATGAAATGCTGCGCATGATTGATGCCCTGCAGTTCCACGAAGAGCACGGCGAAGTATGTCCGGCCGGCTGGAACAAGGGCGATAAAGGCATGGTTGCCGATGCCGACGGCGTGGCCTCCTACCTGGCTTCCGAAGCGGACAAGCTGTAAAATATATCCGGCACATTGAAAAAGCGGCTCTTTCCGGAGCCGCTTTTTTATTGCTATTCAGGCTCGGTTAACATGAAACAAAAAACGTGGATTGCATGGAACTTTTCCGCGCTGTGCTATTTTTCATTGCATGGGATGGAAAAAATCCATGCGCGTTAACACTATGCTGGCTCTAACCCGGCATGCCAGAAACAAATAAGCTTAAACCCCAGATGAGCAATCAAAATCTATTTAACCCAACGGAGCCCCTCCGGCGCAGGCGTACCTTCTGGTTTTGGTTTCTCTGCGTTCTTTGCAAGAACCGCTGTTGATTTTGAACCCTGTGTTTGACGTACAGGAAGCGCACCGCAAGCGTTGGTGAGCAATTTCATTCACCTGATGAATTGAGTGGCGCCGTCTTT
>CAZXAI010000245.1:0-2482 GCA_964638265.1 uncultured Zetaproteobacteria bacterium | reverse complement strand
GCAATCGCATCACCCATGCCGTTGGCACCAAAGACAATGCCATCAAGCCAGCGGCTGCCATCGGTCAGTTTCAGGCGCGTCACGCCGCCTTTTAAATCACGCCGGTCGGCAATCTGAACATCTTTAATCAGCCACAAACAGGCCGGATTGCCGCGCCCGAACGGCTCAAATCGGGATAAGCGTTCAGCCAGGCCGATGTGCATGCAATTCAGGCCCAGGATACCGTCTATCGCCTGCAGCAGATGATCATCGGCCTTTGCAGCCTGTTCGCCAATCACCTGAGCGAAGGCGGAGGAAAATGCATCCCACTGCCCTGCCCTGATCGTGCCGCCGCCAGCGCCGGCATGGCCGCCGAAGCCTTCGAGGTGCACACTGCAGGCATGGAGGATCTTGCCCACATGAAATCCCGGCGTACCGCGCAAGGACACGCGCACAGCCCCGTCCGGCGTGACAAAACCGACCGCCGCCGGTTTGCCATGTTTGCGGGCCAGACGCCCGGCTGCCAGCCCTACCACGCCGGCATGCCAGCGTTTATCGTACACAGCCAGCACCTCGGCATCGCCCAGAATCAGTTCAGCCTGCTTGAACACCTCGGCTTCCACAGCCCGCCGCTGCCTGTTGACCTCATCGAGTTCTCCGGCCAGCGCCATCGCTTCATCGGCATCGCGGGTGGAAAGCAGGCGCATGGCCGATTCACCATGCTGCAAGCGACCGGCTGCATTGATTCTGGGAGCCAGATAAAAGCCGATCGTTTCAGCTGTTACTGCTTTTTTGATTTTGGCGACGCTTAATAATGCCTGCATGCCTGTGGACGGCTTTGTATTTAATCGCTGCAAACCGTGGTGAACCAGAATCCGGTTGACGCCGACAATATCCATCACATCGGCAATGGTAGCCACCGCCACCCGATCCAGCAGCAGGCGCAAATCAAAATCCGGCCGCGCATCTTGTTCGGCCAGTGTTTTCCATACCGCCATGAGCAGAAAAAAGGCCACGCCGGTGCCGCACAGCTTTCGTTCCGCAAAGCCGCAATCGGCGCGAGCCGGGTTGAGCAACGCAAATACGGCGGGCAACTCTTGTTCGGGCAGGTGGTGGTCGCTGACAATCAGGTCAAAAGCGTTTGATTTCGCCGCTGCACAGGCATCAAAACAGGTGGTGCCGGTATCGACGCTGATACCGAGCTTCGCCCCGGCCGCCACGGCGGCATTTACCGGCGCCACGCCAATGCCGTGACCGTCATCAGCGCGATGCGGAATCGAGGATGTCACCTCAGCCCCGGCAGCCTGCAGGGCTTCCAGCAGAATGGCCGTGCCATTGACGCCATCGGCATCAAAATCGCCGAAGATATGGATTTTTTCTCCACCCGAAATGGCTGCGGCGATACGCACTGCCGCCTTGTCCATATCCTGCATACCGAACGGATCAGGCAAATCGGCCAGACGCGGGGCAAAAAACGGGTCGGACTCTGTTAACCCTCTGGCCGCCAGCAAGCCGTCCCATGCCGCAGCAGGGTCATCGGCCACCAGTGGGCCGTTTTTCCAGCCCAGCCTGCGCCCTTTCACTGTTAGCCCTTCAGGCAACATCGTTGACGATGCTTTCATAATATTCCACTGCGGAGCAATGTGAGTAGCGCTTCTTCCGGCTTCATCGATTTTGGTTTCCACTGAGCCTTGCCTGGTTTCGGCAGCCATGATTTTGTCAGCAGCACAGCATGATTCTCTCCGGCCAGGACAATACGCTTGGGCAGTGGCGTCCCCTGATTTACCAGCTCGGCCAATCGCTCGGGTTCGGTGATGGTCACCCCGGCATTCTGGCCATGCACGATGGATTGCAAAAACGGATTGCGCGTGGCGACTGCTATCTGCGTTGTATGAGGCTCAATATGCTTATCTATAGGCGACCAGAGCCAGATGCCGCTTACATCCGGCTCGCCCCGTTCATGCCTGGCGATGGACGGATGCTGGAACAGCAGCATCTGAATTTCGGATAATAAGCGATTCAGGCGCAGACCATCCTCACCGTCGTGGCTGGTATCCGGCAATAGCTGGCCGGAAATTGCGCCAAATCCCTGAGGGTAAGCCGCGATGGGTTCCCGACAGGCCAGCAGCAGCGCCGCACCGACTGCAAGCAGCTGCATGCCCTCTTCGGCCAATAAGGGATTAAGCGTTGCACACAAATAATCCGCATCTTCAGCCGCCCAGCCAAATTGCCCCTCCGGCATGACCCGCACAGTCGTACGCACCAGTTGGGCATGGTAGGGAGAAGCCACCCAGTATTGCGACACATCCTCCGGCAATGCATCACAGTGTTGCGCCAGCAACGCCGCAGGCGGAATGCCGCACAACGCCGCATACCAGCCCAGCGGATTTTTCGCAGTGCAGTGGAACCAGCGCCGCCGGTATGAGGATAACTGCTTATCCCATAAAAACAATTCAGGATGGAGCGAAACTCCATCCTGATGCTGAATCAAAGCCTGACTGAC
>CAZXAI010000244.1:0-2501 GCA_964638265.1 uncultured Zetaproteobacteria bacterium | reverse complement strand
GCGGCAGCAATCCCAAACCGGGCGAAATTTCCAAGGCTGACCACGGGATTTTATTCCTGGATGAATTACCGGAACACAAGCGCGTAGTATTGGAAACGCTGCGTCAACCGCTCGAAGACGGGCGCGTTTGCATCTCTCGGGCCGCCGATTCAGCCGAGTTCCCGGCTCGCTTCCAGCTGATTGCCGCCATGAATCCGTGTCCGTGCGGTTATCTCGGCCACCCGAGCAAAGCATGTCGCTGCGCACCTGCCCAGATACGGCGCTATATCGGTCGCATTTCCGGCCCGCTGCTGGATCGTTTTGATTTGAGAATCCACGTGCCGCCGGTTGAACGTGAGGAACTGGCGAATATGCAAGCCGGCGAATCGTCCGCCATGATTGCTCAACGTGTATTAGCGGCTCGCAACATCCAGTACACACGACTGGGCGAAGGCCGCGTCAATGCGCGCATGAGCACAGCAGAAATCGAGCGTTTTGCCAAACCGGATACGGCTGGCGCAACGCTGCTGGATGCGGCCATGAACCGCTTTTCCCTGTCCGCCCGCAGTTATCACCGCATTCTCAAGGTGGCTCGCACCATCGCCGATCTGGCTACATCGGATAGCGTACAGGCCGGACATATCGCCGAGGCATTGCAATATCGCGGCGAAGACATCCTCGAAACGATATCCATACAGCATCGTTAACGCGCATGGACATTTTCCACCCCGAGGTATGAAACAGTACCACGGCGTAGAAAATATCCATGCAGGCCGCGTTATTTGTTTCATGTTAACTATCTGGAATAACAGTATCTCAACAGTTATAATAGAGATAAAAAGTGCAGCGAGCTCTTGAGTCGCTATTCAGGCTGCGGATTCTTTTCTTGCAGGATTAAGGTCATGGAAGGGTTGTTTCGCCCGCGTTGCACATTAACATAGATATGATCGCCAGCGGCCAATACCGCACTAATGCGCGAAACCGGATGGTGCATAATATCATGCAGGGCATGGCCATCCCACGCCCACAAGATCGATGGCGTGGATGCATCGGTGATCCACAGCCATTGGCGTGATGGATCCCATGCCAGATCGCCGGGGTGCTGCAGGGCATCACGTTTCAGCCATGTGCTTACCACGGGTTTATTGCCACGATCATCCAGTTGCAAAAGCTTTCCCGTACCGGATTCCGCCAGCAACAGGGTGCCGTCCGGCAGCCGTTCAATATCACTGATGGATGCAAATTTAGCCGCGCCCAGCTTGCGCGCTGCAATCACCGCATCTTCAGGCGTCACTGTTAGCCAGCCTTTCCGGGGCTGGAACACATCCAGTTGCCGAGCGTGCATGTCCAGCCGATACAGGCTGCCGCCAGGCGCGGCATCAGCCAGGTAGGCAAAACGCTGATTGGCAGAAAATGCGATGGCCCGGTGTGCAAAGCGACCGGCAAAGCGAAACGGTGCAAAGCCCGGATGCGTGCTTTCGCGTGTTAAGGCATTGACGCGCTGGTCGTCCGGGAAATGCTCCGGCTCCGCCATGCGCCATATCTCTCCCCGGTCGCCACCCTCGGCTACCCAGAGCGAACCGTCCGGGGCAAAACGCATACCGTTAACATTCTCCAGCCCCTGAACCAGCACATGCGTATGACCATTACTGGCATGCAGCGCCACAACGCCAGCCACAGTCGTATATGCACTGATTTCGTTGCCCAAATAGAGCCAGCGACCATCCGGCGATAGCGCAATCCGGCTGGGTGTAATCGCTTTCCATGCACCCAGCGAATGATACGTCCAGCCCGGCGCCATAACGAGCCCGGTGCCATCAATATGGCAGGCGCTCAGGGCAAACAGCATGACTGCGATCAGACGAAAAGTCTTCAAAGCGTTTGCATTGCGTACGATAATGCCATCTGCATTTCTCCATAACATGGCGTACAGCCACCGATATCAGCGGCTACAGCTAATCCGAAGCCACGGCTTGTTTCCTGACTGGAAATATAGGACTTTTTTATACAGGAAGGCAAGGAATCGGTACGTCCAATGGAGAATCAGGCAGCACATGGTTGCAGTTACTGGGGGGTGGCGGCTCTTTTCTCTCGCTTGGCGCGGATACGGGCTTTTTTGTCATCGGCGGCATGCGCATTGCGGGGTTTGACCGGCAGGGAACGATAAATCTCTACCCGGTCGCCATCATGTAACACCTGATCGGCCTTCACCAGTTTGGCGAATATGCCCAGCTTGTTCACCGATAAATCAATCTCGGGGTGCTTGTCCGGCAAATCGCTCATGTGCACCGCTTCTGCGGCGGTCGTGCCTTCGGCCACATCCAGCTCCTCAAGAAACTGTTCGTGCGGCAAGGCATAAATCACGCTTATATGCATTTCAGCTCCATGGCCCGCTTCTCAAAAGACTGTACCATCGACTTGCAGGCAGTGGAAAAAATCGGACTGGCAACCAGATCCAGCATCATACTGCGAAATTCAAATTCAATCGAGAAATGCACCCGACAACGATCAGGCCCGACCAC
>CAZXAI010000243.1:0-2531 GCA_964638265.1 uncultured Zetaproteobacteria bacterium | reverse complement strand
CGGGGGCTATCCGGTTTCGGATGAGCAATGTTCCGAACGCATGCTCAAACGCGGTTGCCGCAAATAATAGTCAAAATCATTCACCACAAAGGCACGAAGGAAAGTCAAAATGTTTCAACCATGGACTGGTTTTCTTTGAGCCTTCGGGTCTTCGTGGTAAAAGCTTGTGAATTTAAAATGTATGAAGGATAAAAACCATGCAAAACATTTTTTCAATGATTGTCCACCGCGCCTGGCCGGTGTTGATTCTGCTGGCGGTGATTACGGTCGGTTTTGTATCGCAGTTGCCCAAGATCAAGATGGAAACCAATGTCGAGAATATGTTGCCGCACAGCATGGATGCCTATGCCAACAAGCTCGAACTCGAAGACCTCTTTTCATCCGCCGATATGGTGGTGATCGGCATTACCAACAATCAGAGCCCGGACGGCATCTACAATCCGCATAGCCTGAAACTGGTCGATGAACTCACCGGCTGGCTGCAGATGCACAAGGAATTCCGCACCCTGTCGCTGTCGGATTTGATGAGTCTGTCCACCATCAAGGATATTCGCGGCACCGCCGACGGCATGGAAGTCGAGCGTTTTATGGAGAAACCGGCCACAACGCCGGCGGCCATTGCCCAGCTGCACAAGCGGCTGGTGGATAACGGCATCTATATGGGCTCCATTGTCAGCGAGGATGGCAAGGGCACCCTGATTGTGGTGCGTCCTGATCCATCATATCGCGGCCACTACCATGATATTTATCAGCTGCTGAAAAAGAAGGTGGCCGAGATTGAGGCGCGCGGCGGGCCGGAGGAAATCCTGATTACCGGCAGGCCGATTATCGAGGGCGTATTCGGTGTGTATATGCCGCAGGATATGAAGCAGATGCAGCCGATGATTCTGGCTCTGCTGGCGCTGTTGCTGTTTCTGTCGTTCCGCAATATACGCGGCGTGCTGATTCCGCTGGCCGTGGTGGTGCTGTCCGAATTATGGATGCTGGGCACGATGGCGGCGGCGGGTATTCCGGTATATACGGTCACGACACTGCTGCCCATCCTGATTCTGGCTGTCGGCATTGCCGATTCGGTGCATTTGCTGACCCATATCCGGGTGGAGGCCGGGCGTGATCCAACGGTGGGCAAACAGCAGGCGATTATCAGCGGCATGACCGGCATGGCCGCCCCGATTCTGATGACAACGCTGACCACGGCGGCCGGCTTTTTGGCCATGCTGACCTCCGATTTATTGCCGATGCGCTATTTCGGCCTGTTTGCAGCAGCCGGCATTATCTACGCCTTTATCATTACCATTCTGTTTGTGCCGGCCATTGAGTCCGTACTGCCGCATCGTGAAAAAGCGCTCGATAAACTGGCGTTTTCCGGCTATCTGGCATGGATGAACAGGGTGGTGGTGCAGCATCCAAAACGCATTCTGCTGATATTTGCCGTGCTGATGCTGGGTTCGGCCTATGGCTTGTCGCAGATGCAGGTAAATTCCTCGCTGGTGGCGGAATTTCATCCCTCCGACCCGATTCGTCTGGCCGATGATACCTTAAACGCCCATTTTTCCGGCACCAACGCGCTCGATGTGATGCTGGATACAGGCGTGCAGGACGGGGTATTATCGCCCGCATTTCTGGCCGGCATGAGCCAGTTGCAGGCCGCCGTGGAAGCGGATTCCGTGGTCGGGGATTCGTCATCCATTGCCGAATTCCTGTCCGAGATGAACAAGGTGATGCATGAGGGCAAACAGCGTTTTCGCGTGGTGCCGGACAGCTCCGATCTGGCGGCGCAGTATTTGTTGCTCTATTCGTTTTCCGGCGCGCCGGATGATTTCGATTCATTTGTCACATCGGATTACCGCCGGGCGCATATCCGCATCAATCTGAAAAACGACAGCAGCGCCGATGCCGCCCGTCTGGTGGATATGCTGACGCAGGGGACGCGCGTCTGGTTCCCGCATGCCACGATGAAGCTGGCCGGCACGGCTTATACCAATTACCGCTTTTCCGATTTGATTATTACCGGCCAGGTTCAATCCTTGATCCTGGCGCTGGTATTCATTTTCCTGCTCTGCCTGGCCATGTTCCGCCGCCTGGCCGATGCAGCGCTGGCGCTGTTGCCGGTATCGATTTCGGTGGTGGTGATTTACGGCATTATGGGGCTGGTCGGCTTGCCGCTGGAGATCGGTACGGCCATTACCGGCGCCATGGCGCTCGGGATCGGGGTGGATTTCGCCATCCATTATCTATACCGCTTTCGGCTTTATTCGCGGACGCAGTCCGATCACGCTGCGGTCATTGCTGCGGTCAATGAAGATACGGGTCGCGCACTGTTGTTCAATGCGCTGGTGGTGATTGGCGGCTTTATGGTGCTGCTCACAGCCCATTTATATCCGCAGGTCAAGCTCGGCGCACTGGTGGCCGGTTCCATGGCCATCTGTTATCTGGCCAGTTGTTATCTGTTCCCGGTGCTGTTGCGCTCGAAAGCAAAATGATTAAAGGTATTTTCCTATTCCTGCTCTGCGTCCTCTGTGGTGAATCGC
>CAZXAI010000242.1:0-2541 GCA_964638265.1 uncultured Zetaproteobacteria bacterium | reverse complement strand
GTCCGGAAGTGCATTTGTGCATGGGCGGTGTCTCGGCAGTGCTCGAAGCGGTGCGACAGGGCTTGGGAATTGGCGTGGTTTCACAATATTGTCTGCCTACTGGCGAGAGCGTTCTGATTACCCGCCCGTTACAGCCCCTGTTGCGGCGCCCCATGAGTTTGCTGATCCCGGCGAATATATCTCCCATCGCGGCACTGGTGGCAGACTTCCTGCGGGCATATTTAAAAGAAAAACTGCAGCCTTTATGACATCAGAACCGGGATGGAATGCGACCCAGGCAAACCAGTAGAGGCGAGTAATGGGAAGCAGCTTGCCAGAATCAAGGTTACGGATTTGTACGCCTTCGCCGTGCACGCGAATGGCCAGTCTGTGTTGTTTCCATGTCATCTGCTGTGATCCGGCCTTTTTGAGATCATCCAGTTTCCATGCGATGTGTTGATTTCCCATGCTTAAGCCAATCACCCACGTTTTTGGCGGCAGCCGATCGTCATGATTGTACACCGGGAAATAGGTGCCGGACACATCTTCATAACCGGCATACGGGTTGCGGCTGTAGTCGCGCCGGTAACCTGTTTGACGCGATAATACGCTGGTATTCGGATGGGCTGTTTTCCACTCCTTCCATGTTGTGTGTTCAACCGGCAGCAATGGCAGCATTTCGCCAGTGCGCGGGCCGGCCACGGCCTGCATCATCAATTGCGACCACAGGCTTTCGCTTTTTTTGTCATACAATAATACATCGGACTGATAGAGCATGCCGGAGACGCCGAACAGGTCATCTGTATCAAAAGCCATGCCGCTGCCGCATAAGGGGCAATAGCTGATCACGAACGCATGCGAACCGATTCGGTCATTAACGATTTCATGCCAGTTCAGGATGCGCACGGGATAGGCGCGCGCCTTGCCATCGACAATAATGCCCAGAACCAGATCGTGATCGTGCAGCCAGAGGCCGGCGGCTTTCTCCGTTTCCATATTCGGATAGGTGAGGGCGGGAATGCCGTCTTTGGGCGGGCCGCCCGATACAATCCGCTCAGCCGGAATCAGCGATGGCGACAGTGTAAATCCGCTCAGCAGCAGCCAGAACATAGTCAGGGCGAAGGCCGCCAGTATGGCAATCATACGCATACCATTTCGTCCAAAGTGCAGCGCTTTGCTTACAGATGTCATAGGATTGCCATGCGCCTGCAACAACCGTGTCATCATGATCAATCAGTATATGCAACCATTATGTTGAATATAGAACACATCATCGAACAACGCTTTCCCGGTTTTGAAAAGCGTTCGCCATTGCTGAAAGGGCCATGCAGGGCGGCGCTCAGACTGCTCTTTCACGAGCGTGAACAGCAACGCTTTCAGCAGCAGTATCCACACCTCAAGGGCATGGATTTCGTGGATCAGTTACTGGAATATTTCGACTTCAGTTACACCATTCAGGCGCGCGAAATCGAGCGCATCCCGAGTCACGGGCGGGTGGTGGTGATTGCCAATCACCCGATTGGCACGCTCGATGCCGCCGTCCTGTTGAAACTGGTCAGTCAGGTGCGCGCCGATGTCAAAGCGGTGAGTAATCAGCTGCTCTCCAGCGTGGAGCCGTTGCAGTCCCTGCTGTTGCCGGTGGATAATATGGATGGCAGAACCACGCGTGATCAGGTGCGCGCCGTCTACCGGCATCTGGAAAATGAGGGCGTGGTGATTATTTTTCCGGCCGGGGAAGTGTCGCGTCTGGGGCCTGCCGGCATTCGCGACGGACGCTGGAACAGCGGTTTTCTGCGTATTGCCACGGCCACCCGCGCGCCGGTGCTGCCGGTGCATGTGAACGGGCGAAATTCGATCTTTTTCTATGCCCTGTCCATATTGGCGAAGCCGCTGTCCACCTTGTGGCTGGTGCGCGAAATGCATAAGCAGGCCAAACAGTCGGTAGCCATTTCCATTGGCGAAATGATTCCGTTCGAAAGTTATCAGGGTGTACAACTGCCGCTCAGAGCCAGAGTAAAGTTGTTTCAGAAACATTTGTATCGCATCGGCAACCGCAAGAGTCCGATGTATGATACCTGTTCCCCGATTGCCCATCCTGAACCGCGCCATTTACTGCGTCAGGAAATCCAGCGCTGTGAGCTGCTGGGTGAAACCCGGGATGGCAAACAGATTTATCTATCCCCGTTTCATCCGGACAGTTGCCTGATGCGCGAAATCGGCCGTTTACGGGAAATCGCCTTTCGCGCTGCCGGCGAGGGCACCGGCAGCCGGCGCGATGTGGACAGTTATGATCGCCATTGCTTTCAACTGGTGTTGTGGGATGAAGCCGATCTGGAGATTGTCGGCGCATACCGCCTCTGTGCCACTGCCGGCAGGCAGGCTTCAAGCACGAAACAGGATGAAGGCCATCTCTATTCCCAAACCCTGTTCCGCTTTGGTGATGGCATGGACGAGATTCTGGAGCACGGGCTGGAGCTCGGGCGCAGTTTTGTGCAACCGCGTTATTGGGGCCGGCGCAGCCTGGATTATCTGTGGTATGGCATCGGCGCTTTTTTACGCAGC
>CAZXAI010000241.1:0-2587 GCA_964638265.1 uncultured Zetaproteobacteria bacterium | reverse complement strand
CATTTTTATTCACCGCAAAGGACGCAAAGGTACGCAAAGGAAAGTCAAAACCCTTAAGATATAAGAAACTCGATGATTGGAATATCACTACCCAAATTAAACTTATTGTTTGGTTTTCCTTTGCGTACCTTTGCGTCCTTTGCGGTAAAAAGCTTTTCATACTTTGACTTCGAGAAAGTTTTTCAGCATCGCATGGCCGTGTTCGGTCAGGATGGATTCCGGGTGGAATTGCAGCCCGAAGGTCGGGTGTTCGCGGTGCCGTAAACCCATCAATTCACCTTCAGCTGTCCAGGCTGTTTTGATCAGCGTATCCGGCAAGGGCTCCGGCACAATCAGCGAATGATAGCGTGTAGCTGTAAACGGCGATGGCAGGCCGGCGAATACGCCTGCCCCGTCATGCTCGATCAGGCTGGTTTTGCCATGCATCAAACGCGGGGCGCGAATCACCTGACCACCGAATACGGCGGCAATCGACTGATGCCCCAGGCACACGCCGAGAATTGGAATGCGCCCGGAGAATTCGCGAATCACATGCATGGAAATGCCCGCCTCATGCGGCGTACACGGCCCCGGCGAAATCAGGATATGCTCCGGCGCCATGGCGGCAATCTCGCTCAGGCTGATTTTATCATGGCGGAATACCGCCGGGGTTTGCCCCAGCTCGCCCAGATATTGCACCAGATTAAAGGTGAACGAATCATAGTTGTCGATAACCAGCATCATGCTTTCTTTCCCTGCGCTTCGGCCAGCGCCACGGCCCGGAACATGGCGGTCGCCTTGTTGACGCATTCCTGATGTTCTTTCGCCGGCACCGAATCGGCCACAATGCCCGCACCGGCCTGAATATGCACCTGACCATCGTGAATCACGGCCGTTCTGATGGCAATCGCCGTATCCATGCGCTGACCGCCGAAACCGATATAACCGACCGTACCGGCATAGGGGCCGCGCGCCACCGGTTCCAGTTCATGGATAATTTCCATGGCGCGCACCTTTGGCGCACCCGATACCGTTCCAGCCGGGAATGTTGCGGCCAGCAAATCGAGCGTATCGGCATCCTCGCGCATCACCCCTTCCACCTGCGATACGATATGCATGACATGCGAATAGCGCTCGATAATCATTGATTCGGTCAGTTCCACGCTGCCATACCGGCAAACCCGGCCCAGATCATTGCGACCCAGATCGACCAGCATGACGTGTTCAGCCAGTTCCTTGGCATCGGCCAGCAATTCTTTTTCCAGCGCCTGATCCTGCTCCGGGGTTTGCCCGCGCGGGCGGGTGCCGGCAATCGGGCGCACCACGGCTTTGTCCATGTCACGGCGCACCAGAATTTCCGGTGATGAGCCGACCAGAATCGTCTCGCCGATATGCAGATAAAATAAATACGGCGACGGGTTGATATGGCGCACAGCGCGGTAGATATCGAACGGCGCACAGGCCAGCGGTTTGGAAAATCGCTGGCTCAACACCACCTGAAAAATATCGCCGGCATGGATATATTCGCGCGCCCTGCTCACCGCCGCCTCATAATCCGCCTGCGTGGTTTGCGCCGCCGGCGCATCACTCAGGGCTGCATCGGCATCCAGATTGAGCACGGCGGCCATATTCCCTTCATAGAGACTTGCTTGCATGCGATCGAGCACATCTTCCGCCGCATCACCCTGATCATCGGGCAGGCGCACGCAACAGGTCAGCGTACCCTTGAGATTATCGAATACCATAAACCGATCCACCAGCAGAAAGGCGGATTCCGGCGCATCCACCGGATCGGGCAGATCAGCCGGAATATCTTCAAAGTGGGAGACCAGTTGATAACCGAAATAGCCCACAGCGCCGCCGGCAAAGGGGAGGTCACTGGCTTCAATAAAGGGTTGTTGAATCACCTGTTCACGCAACCAGTCCAAAATACCGCCATCAAATATTGCTTCTCGCCCATCCCGGAATGTCAGATGCGTTTGCTGACCCCTGGCCGTGGCCCGGCAGGCCGGACTGATGCCGAGTATGCTGAAACGCCCCCATTGCTCACCGCCTTCAGCGGACTCGAACAGAAAACAGTCGCCACGATGCACCAGCCGTGAAAACAGCCCCGGCGGCGTCAGGCAGTCGGCTGATAATGTGCGGCGAAACAGACGCAGGGTAGCGCTCATGTTGACAAGCCGCGTCGGCTGTGGCGAAATGCGCCGCCTTCGAGACAGGCAGTTGCCGATGTCACGGGGCCATAGCTCAGCTGGGAGAGCGCTACGCTGGCAGCGTAGAGGTCAACGGTTCGATCCCGTTTGGCTCCACCATATTGAAAACCGGGCGCGTTGCGTCCGGTTTTTTTATGCGCGTATAACAATGACTGTTTCATGGTGGCGAAGATTATATTTTATGGCTTGTCCCTGCTATCACCAATTATTCCGCAAACGGTTCATTGAATTGAATGATATTCCATCCGTTATGTTAGATTCGTGGGCATGGTTGATTTTCTGTTCCCGAATCAATAAGCGTTGACGCGCTCAGGGAGTTACAATGTTCGATGGCTCATTCACCGATACGCTGATCAAACTGATGGCGGCATGGCTGCTGATTGCCGGTGTGTCGC
>CAZXAI010000240.1:0-2590 GCA_964638265.1 uncultured Zetaproteobacteria bacterium | reverse complement strand
TCTTCCTGTTCCTGGGCGGTCTTGCATTCGATGCACAGCGTGGTCACCGGACGGGCCTGCAGGCGCTTGATACTGATATCGCCGCCGCATGAATCACATTCACCGAATTCACCTTCTTTAATACGGTTCAGAGCCTGATCAATCTTTTTAATCAGCTTGCGCTCACGATCCTTGATGCGCAGATCAAAATTGCGGTCGGTTTCCATGCTGGCCTGATCGGTGGGATCGGGGAACGAGGTTTGTTCCTGCTCGTGCATGGCCTGCACATTGACGCTCTGGCCAAGCTCCAGCTCTGCCTTCCAGTCATGCAATTGCTGTTCAAACGCTTCCAATTGTGTTTTGGTCAATGCCATTTCATCCTCCAGCAAACGCGTTGTTTGTTTCCATGTTCCAGGCAATCCAAAAGCAGTCTTGCCAAAAGGGCGCGAACCTTAGCGATTCTTTCAAACGCTGTAAATCAGGGAATGATACCATCACATCGAAAAAACACGACAGGTAAAATGCAGTCATTATTGACTGCGGACATCACGTCTCTTTCAACATAAGCTTGCTGCATGCGGACAATGAATATTATCTGCCCGGTTACCGGCTAATGCAGCCGGGAATGCATCAGCACGTTGCCGTCATTGGCGGCGGCATCTGCGGACTGACGGCTGCATTGAGACTGGCGCAAAGCGGTATCAGGGTTGAACTGTTTGAAGCCGCCCCTGAAGCGGGCGGTCGCACCCGGTCATTTATGGATAAAAAAACCGGTGAATGGTGCGATAACGGCCCGCACCTGCTCAACGGCGCTTATACGGCCACCCAACAGCTGCTTGCCGACTGCAATGCATCGCAGCATGTGTGCTGGCAGCCAACACTCAAACTGCCGCTGTGGGAGCAGCAACGCCACTATTTCAATTTACACCCCTCCCCCAGGCTGCCTTTCCCGCTGGCATTGCTGTTGGCTGTCCAGTCCATGCCCGGACATAGCTGGCGCTCGGCACTGGCTATGCTGCGCCTGAATCAAGCCGTCAAACGCGGGCGCAGTAGCGGACAAAGCGTAGCCTCATTGTTGCGACACTGTCGTGCCCCGGCTGAATTTATACGGGATATCATCGAACCTGTTTGTCTGGGCGCCATGAATGAATCCATTGAGACGGCCGATGCAGGCTCATTCGGACGCGTGCTGACAGAAAGCTTTGCGTCACGGCATCATGCCCGGCTGGGCTGGTTCAATGCGCCACTGCAACAGGCGCTGATCACACCGCTGGTGCAACAGGCTGAATATGCAGGCGCCATCATTCACACCCGCCACAGGGTTCAAACGCTGCAGGACAAGGGTCATGAAATCATGCTGGACGGTATTCGTTTTGATGCCTGTGTGATGGCGCTGCCCGCCTATGCGAGAAACAGATTATTGGGGATAAATGCGGATTGTGAAACACGCGCCATCAGTAACATCCATCTCTGGTATCAACATCATCCCGGCCTGCCGGAGCCATTTATTGGCGGTATTGGCACGCTCGGTCAGTGGTTCTTCGATATCTCAGCGCAAACGGGACAGATCAATCCATCCCTGCGCCACCTGTGTGTCGTCATCAGCGCAAGCGGATACAGGCGGGATGATAAAATGGATGATGAAGCACTGGTTCAGCGACTGAACCGTGAACTATCACTGATCTGCGGTATCAGCAGCTCAGCAGCTCACAGCCGCATCGTGCATGAGAAGCGAGCCACGGTGCTGGTTCGCCCTGATCATCACCCGGCCGGGAGCCGGCGTATCATTGATGCATCGGAATCACCCATGCCGGGTGAATTGCCTGCCACCATTGAATTTGCAGTGCAACGGGGCGAAAAAGCGGCTCTGGACATCCAGAAATGATGATATAGCTGCACGTTATCCACTTCTCGACAGGCTAAAGTAATATTTACACGCTACGCCCTGTTTCTTCCCGTGTCTATTCAGATAAATGCTATATCATGCTGTTTTTAATGGCTTTTTATATGTGCATAATATTTAGGCATGTCACACGGGTGTCATGCGAATGTAACAGATACAAGTCATGCCACGGGTTTGTCCACAAACTTATCCACAGCCTCTGTGGATACTGCCGAAATACATTGAAAACAAAGGGATCCCGGCACCATTATCCGTTATTGCACGATGGGAAACAGTTTCCTATGATTACCGGATGGCAGATAAAGCGTTCCGCACCCCCACCCTTTCAGACCGGCTCATCGAAGAAATAGACCGGGCTCTGAACAATATTTTTTGCAAGCAGGTCAGCTCACGCGATTACCCCGCAGCCAGCGCCGCAGCAGAGACGCTCAGCAGCGCGCAGCAGCGCACCGCAGCCGGCCTGATGCGCGTCAACCATGCCGGTGAAATGGCAGCTCAGGCGTTGTATCAGGGTCAGAGCCTGACAGCTCGCGACCCCGAACTGGCCGACAAGCTGAAGCACGCATCCATCGAAGAGTCTGATCATTTAAACTGGTGCCGCAACCGTCTGGAAGAACTCGGTGAACGTCCTTCTGTATTCGATCCGCTCTGGTATGCCGGCTCATTTGCCATCGGCATCGCAGCCGGCATCGCCGGTGACCGCTGGAA
>CAZXAI010000239.1:0-2604 GCA_964638265.1 uncultured Zetaproteobacteria bacterium | reverse complement strand
ACCATAGTAATTCATGGATAATCGATTTCAGGTGTACTTTTTTGGTGGTCACCAGCGGAAAGCCCTGCGCCAGGTCAAAACGCATCTGATGGCCGAACACAGAGCGGGTGCCGGTGCCGGTGCGGTCGCCTTTTTGAACGCCGTGGTCGCGCACATGACGCATTAAATCCAGATAGACTTTCATGTTTCCTCTCGTTCAATGGGTTGTGGTGATTCGAAATTAACTCGGATATGATGCCGTCTGCCGTCTGCGACGGCAATTACGAATACGAGGTGTTTCATGTTTGTGCGCTTGTTCAGTGTTATATGTGTGGTGTGCATGGCGACTGCCCCGGCCTTTGCCGAAATCAAATCTGCCACGGATAAAATTGCCGATGCCTTTATGGCACTGGATACCAACCATTCCGACGCTGTTTCTTATGCCGAGTATAAAGCCATGGTGGATCGCCGCGCCAAAGCGCGCTTTAAAGCCATGGATGCCAATCGCGACGGCCAGGTCAGTGATGCGGAATATCGGGAATTCTGGCGCAAGACCAAAGCGAAGTGGTATCGCCTGAAGCGTTAGTGTTTAGATACCCGTAAATGAATCACAACGCGGCGTTTACCAATGCTGGAGAATTGCGATAACAAGGCCGAGCCAAGTTTTTCCGCTTCACGATTGGCGGCGGCAATCGTTACCGACTGATCAACCGGTATCACCAGCTCGGTGGCTGCGCCGGACAGTTCGATAAGCGGTTGAGCCTGCAAATGCGGCTGCGCATTCAGGCGCATATTGGCGACACTGGACGGCGGCGTAGCCGGGTTGGTCGTGCTACCCAGATCCAGCAGGATTTCATGCTGGCCCTGAATCTGCGCCACCGTGCGTTGCATCCACGGCACAATGCGTACCCGCACCTGATTGGCGCCAGCAGGGTGAACGGTGATATGAAATCCGGATGTGACCGGCACCATTTCCACGCTATTGGCCTGAATCAAACCATAACCCGACAACCATAGCCGTGATTCGCGGCTGAATACGCGCAAGACGCCTGTTTCCATGCTGCCCGGCTGATTGCCGGAAATACGTAACTGGTAGGATTGCCGGTGCTGGCTGCCGGATTGCTGATATCCCGCAGTCAATTGCACCCAGCCGCCGGGCAGTTTGCCTGTTCTGAGCTGGCCACCTACCTGGGCAGCGCTGCGCTGATCCGAACGGACATCTTCGATATTGATGAAGGCCGTATATTGCCCGGCAGGATGATCCAGTTGTTTGAGTAGCCTTTTGGCTTTGGCGATATGAGCCTGATCGTCATCAATAATCAGTATATGTCGTGATGCGATGGGCGCTACTTTGCCATCATCGGATAACTGGCTTCGGGCGGCGCTGGCCGCCTCCTGTAGTGGCAGAAAATAGACCTCAACCATGTCCGTTGCGGCAACGGCAGGCAGACTCAGGCAGCTGCAGAGCAGGCCGATGAGCAGGCATGTTCGCCACCCGTGCGTCATTCGCCAAACTCCGGAATCGGTTCGTCCAGGCTGGCCGGGTCTTCATGGATGATCACCTCGGCATCCGGGTATTCGGCCCGGATGCGATCCTCCACATCATCGGCAATCGCATGAGCCTGCAACAGGGTTAGACTGTCATCAAGCTCCAGGTGCAGCTGAATAAAGACCGTTGTGCCGGATTTTCGGGTGCGCAGATCGTGCATGCCGCGTGTTTGCGGGTGATTGCGGGCGATGGCCTTGATGCGTTCACGATCCTCCACCGGCAATTCCCGATCCATCAGCAAATCCAGCGATTCACTGGCAATTTCCCAGGCGCTGTACAAAATATAAGCGGCAATGCCCAGCGCGAAGGCGGGGTCGAATCCCGGCCAGCCGTACCAGGCCAGCAGCAGGGCAACAATAACGCTGCCATTGACCAGCAGATCGGTCTTGTAGTGCAAATGATCGGCCTTGATGGCGGTAGAGCCGGTCTTGCTGATCACATGTCGCTGAAATATGAGCAGCGCCAGCGTTGCGAGAATAGAAATAACCATTACGCCAATGCCAATGCCCATGGAGGACAGCGGTTTTGGATGCCAGAGATGGGCAATGGCTTCGAGCACCAGAAACAGGGCGGAACCGGCAATGAACGTGGCCTGCCCGAGTCCGGCCAGCGCTTCGGCCTTGCCGTGGCCAAAACGGTGCTGTTTATCCGCCGGGGTCAGGGCATGGCGCACCGCAATCAGATTGACCAGCGAAGCCAGCGCATCGAGGCAGGAGTCAATCAGGGTCGCCATCAGGCTGACCGAATCGGTCATCACCCATGCCACTGCCTTGGTCAGAATCAGCACGATGGCCACCGTCATGGAGGCGTAGGTTGCCAGTCGCATCAGTTGTGCATTGTTGCTTGTCATGGCGCAATCCTGACTAAAATGGCGTATGAATAAAGGTAAAAAATGTGAGGCATGAGGGGGGCGGGGAGAAGGGCGTGCGTGCGCCTTGTATCGCGTCTCTTTCCTGATCATCATTAGGCCATGCGGCAGTTGAATTCTCCTCATCACAATGCGCGCCCGGCGGGCGTGGATATTGATTTGATTGTACTGCATGCCATCAGCCTGCCGGACGGGTGCTTCGAACCGC
>CAZXAI010000238.1:0-2617 GCA_964638265.1 uncultured Zetaproteobacteria bacterium | reverse complement strand
CCAGCGCCAGCAAGGCCAGGCCGGCGAAGGCCGCCATGATCTGCGGTGTCATCACGCCGGCCAGCGATATATCGCCACCCTGATCCAGCACGCTGCCCAGCCCCGACCCGGCCAGCGCGAATACAAACGTTGCCGGCATAATGCCGAAAAACGTGGCGATCACATATGTGCGTAATTTCACACCGAGAAATGCCGGCGCCAGATTGACCAGAAAGAAAGGAAATAACGGCACCAGTCGCAACACAAACATATAACTCAGGGCATTATCGGCAAAACCGGCCTGCATCTTCTTCACCGCCCCGCCCGCTTTGGCCAGCAGGAAATCGCCCAGCGAAGATTTGGCAATCAGAAACAGCGCCGTGGCTCCAATGGTCGCGCCGATCACAGCATATAAAGCCCCCGACACAGCCCCGAATAGCAGGCCGCCGGATATCGTCATCACCAAACCGCCCGGCAATGAAAAGGCGACCACCGCAATATACAGCAGCATATACAGCAAGGGCGCGAGCAGACGATGCCCGTCCACCCATGCCGACAGCCATGCCTTGTGCTCGGCCAGCGCGTCAAAGCCCAGAAATCGTCCGAGATCAAAGGTAAAAAACAGCACCAGCACCAGCGCCAGCACCAGCAATGGAATCAATCGTTTCAGCATATTCATCCTCTATTTCACAATCAGGACATAATCAGGCGCTGGATTCAAGGGGCAGGAGTAGCGATATGCACCCGGCTCCAGTGAAATGGCATCATCATGCGCCTTTACCTGTGCCATTTCGTCGCCATGACGCTCGTGTGATTACACCCGGCTGCACTATGGTCATTTCACTACACGGGCAGACTGGACATGCAAGAGCGTCATCGCTGTTCGCGATAACAATGCCGGCGACGCAACGGCCTGAACAAAAAAACTCCGGCATCCACAACGTCGCCTGATTTGGCTACACTGCGCCGCCCCGATAATCTGCATACCGCTCGCCTGTCGGACAAGAGGAGTTCATGAGTCTTTCCACTGAAATCGAAAAACGCCGCACCTTCGGCATTATCTCACATCCGGACGCCGGTAAAACGACGCTGACCGAAAAGTTATTGATGTTCGGCGGTGCTATCCAGATGGCCGGCGCGGTCAAGGCGCGCAAGGCGACCCGTCACGCCACCTCCGACTGGATGAAAATCGAACAGGAGCGCGGCATATCCGTCGCCTCATCGGTGATGAAATTCAATTATCGCGATTTTGAAATCAATCTGCTCGATACCCCCGGCCATCAGGACTTCTCGGAAGACACGTATCGGGTGCTCACCGCAGTCGATTCAGCCATGATGGTGATTGATTCGGGCAACGGCGTGGAACCGCAAACCGAAAAACTGATGGAAGTCTGCCGCATGCGTAATACGCCCATCGTCACCTTCATCAACAAACTGGATCGGGAAGGGCTGGAACCGCTGGATATCCTGGCGGAAATCGAGGAAAAACTGCAAATCGAATGCACCCCGATGTCGTGGCCGATTGGCATGGGCAAGGCATTCAAGGGCGTCTATAACCTGTACAAAAAAGAGCTCAACCTGTTCTCGGCCGGTGCCAAGACCAACGATTTCGATACCATTCAAATCAGCGATCTCTCCGACCCGCGCCTCGATGAACTGCTCGGTTCGCAAGCCGATGAACTGCGCGATGATATTGAATTGCTCGAAGGCGCTGCCGATCCGTTCGATCTGGAGCATTTTCTGGCCGGTTCGCAAACGCCCGTCTTTTTCGGCTCCGCCATCAATAATTTCGGCGTCAAGGAACTGCTCGATGCGTTTGTTGAGCTCTCCCCTGCCCCCGGCCCGCGCGAGGCCATGCAGCGCACCGTGCATCCGGACGAAACGGAATTTTCCGGCTTCTGTTTCAAGATTCAGGCCAATATGGATCCCATGCACCGCGATCGCATTGCCTTTTTCCGCATCTGCTCCGGTCGTTTCAGCAAGGGCATGACGGTGCGTCATCACCGCCTCGGCAAGGATGTGAAAATCCCCAATGCCACGATTTTCATGGCTCAGGATCGCAGCCATGTCGATGCTGCCTATGCCGGCGACATCATCGGCATCCATAATCACGGCACCATTAAAATCGGCGACACTTTCACCAGCAAGGAAGTGCTGAAATTCACCGGCATTCCCAACTTCGCACCGGAGTTATTCCGCCGCGTGCGTTTAAAAGACCCGATGAAACGCAAGCAGTTGCACAAGGGCCTGATCCAGCTGTCCGAGGAAGGCGCGGTGCAGGTGTTCAAGACCCTGCTCGGCGGAGATTATATCCTCGGAGCCGTCGGCGTATTGCAGTTCGATGTAACAGTGGCCCGGCTCAAGGCTGAATACAAAGTCGATGCCGATTATGTCGCTGCCGATTTCCAGGTGGCGCGCTGGGTGAGTTGCGAGGATGACAAAAAGATGACCGAATTCCGCCGCCTGTTTGAATCCAATCTGGCCGAAGATGCCGACGGATTCCTGGCCTATCTGGCGCCCAGCGCCTGGAAACTGAGCTACACCGAAGAGCAGTGGCCGGATATTACCTTCCACAAAACCCGGGAGCATATTTGATTGATACGGCTTCGGGCTCCTGCCCTCTGCCTTGAACGCTGCG
>CAZXAI010000237.1:0-2630 GCA_964638265.1 uncultured Zetaproteobacteria bacterium | reverse complement strand
CCGCGCGAGCGCAGGCGGCCAATATCGCGCATGCGTGTTTCCACCGGCTTGCCGCGCTCCAGCAGGGTGACGGTTACGTCGGCTTCGGCCAGCGAGAGTGCGGCAAACAACCCGGCCGGGCCTGCGCCGATAATGACGACATGTTTTTTTACGTTGTGGTTTTGGGTGAAAACCGCCGGGCTTTCCGGCTGTAGCGACGATTGCGTAATGGCGCGCACCTGTGCAGGCAACTGATCCAATGCCGTGTCCAGGCTGACTTCATAGGTGCAGACGAAATGGATATGATTTTTTTTGCGCGCATCAATGGCGCGGCGCACGCAGCGTGTTTGATGGCATTGCGCCGCATCAACGCCGAGGTATGCGATCAGGCGGGCTGCGACCGCATCCTCACCTTCGTTGAGCCCGACCTTGACGTTGCTGACCGCGTATAACATGCCGGATTCGCTGCCTCGGTCTATCAACTCCTGTCAATCCCCTTGAACTGCGGCCAGATGGCCGTGGCTGGCATGGGTGATGGCATTGTCGCTGTCCACATAGACCAGCGCCGGATTAAAACATTCGGCTTCCGCCGCATCCATGTCGGCATAGGTGCAGATAATCAACACATCACCGGCGTTTGCCTTGTGGGCGGCCGCGCCGTTGACGCCGATGGTGGCCGATCCTCTGGGGGCGGTAATCGCATAGGTGGTAAAACGCTCGCCGTTGCTGACATTATAAATATGCAATTGCTCAAACGGCAGGATACCCGCCTTGTCCATCAGATTCTGGTCGATGGCGCAGGAGCCTTCGTAATCCAGTTCGGCATGGGTCACCGTGACACGGTGGATTTTGGATTTCAGCATGGTCAGTTTCATCGGGTGGCTCCCTTACTGTCCATCACAGGACAGCGGCGTATTTAGCGCTACATTATCAATCAGGCGGGTCTTGCCAACGCGGGCGGCAATAAAGGCGCGCGTGGGTTGCTGCTTCAACTGCGCTTGTTCTTGCAGCGATATGGCATGGCGAATATCGATATATTCCGGCTGAATACCGGCGTTTTCCAATATATTCCGGGCGCGGGTTTTCAGCGTTTGCGCATCAGTTTCACCATCCTGCGCAGCCTGTTGCATGGCAGTCAGCGCTCTGGATATGGCCAGCGCCCGGGCGCGTTCGCTATCGGATAAATAGCGGTTGCGACTGCTCATGGCCAAGCCGTCTGTTTCGCGAACAATCGCGCTGCCAATCACCTCGACCGGCATCTGCAAATTGCTGACCATACGGCGAATGATGGCCAGTTGTTGCCAGTCTTTTTCACCGAACACGGCGAGATCGGGTTGCACGATATTGAACAGGATATTGACTACCGTCACCACGCCGTCGAAATGGCCGGGGCGCGCAGCGCCGCACAGGCATGTAGCGAGCGGGCCGGCTTTCAGCGTAATGTCCGGGCCGTTGGCCGGATACAACGAGGCCGGATGAAACAGAACATCGACACCGGCATCGGCGCAGGCCCGGGTATCGTCGTCAACGGTGCGCGGATACGCATCCAGATCCTCAGTCGGGCCGAACTGGAGCGGATTGACATAAATGGAAACTACCACGATATCGGCCCGTGTTCTGGCCTGTTCAATCAGGCTGATATGGCCGGCATGCAGGCAGCCCATGGTGGGCACGAAGGCGATGGTGTTGCTGCTGCGCAGTGGATTTAACAGGCGGCGCAGTTCAAGCGATGTGGTTGCGATTTTCATGGCTGCGGAAAGCGACCGGACTTGACATCGGCACTCCAGCGTTCGATGGCATTGCTCATCAGCTGCTGCACATTCCCGTAAGCCGGTGCAAACGGCGGGTTGGAATCGGACAGGCCGACCAGATCATTAAAGACCAGCACCTGTGCATCGCAATCGCACCCTGCGCCGATGCCAACGGTCGGAATATCGAGCGCGGTAGTGATTTCTGAAGCCAGGTCGGCGGGGATGTTTTCCAGCACCACGCAAACCGCACCGGCAGCGCTGACCGTTGATGCATCGGCGATGAGTTGAGCACGTTCCGCCTCATTCTTGCCGCGCTTGCCATAGGAGCCGAATTTTTTGACCGATTGCGGGGTCAGGCCGATATGGGCGACCACGGCAATGCCGCGCTCGGCGAGGAAGGCAATGGTCTTGCCCATGTGTTCACCGCCTTCGATTTTGACGGCGTCACAACCGGTTTGTTGTAACACAGACACGCTGGAAGCAAATGCCTGTTGCGGCGACTGTTGATACGTGCCAAACGGTAAATCGCAGACTACCCAGGCGCGTTTGCGACCACGCACAACGGCGGCGGTGTGATGAATCATGTGATCAAGGGTAACGGGAATAGTGGAATCAAAGCCCAGGCAGGTCATGCCGAGTGAATCGCCAACCAGCAGCACATCGCATCCGGCGGCTTCGGCAATTCGGGCGGTGACGGCATCGTAAGCCGTCAACCATACGATTTTCTCATGCTGCTGCTTGGCGCGCAACAATGTTGCTGCCGTCACCGGCTTTTGTTCGTCATTTTCTTGTGTCATGGCTTCCTTTCCGCTTCGGTCCGTCTGCGCAAACAGCATGTGGTACCGTCTTTCAGGATGGGCGAACCATAATCTGCACGATGTATAAATACCACGTTCAGTT
>CAZXAI010000236.1:0-2634 GCA_964638265.1 uncultured Zetaproteobacteria bacterium | reverse complement strand
TTTCTGGAAAAGGGCGCAGTGCTGACCATCCGGATTCCCCATGTGGATCCGCCGTTTGAGGCATCCTGCATCGTACGCTGGCGGCGCCGGATCGATGGCGACAACCAGTTTGAAATCGGCGTGATGTTTCTCGATGAGCAAACCAGCTTCCGCGCCCGCATGGTGGAACAGGTCTGTCATATCCTGCAGTTCCAGCAACAGCAGACTGAGGCCGGACAAGCGTTGAGCTTTGAACAGGCTGCCTGTATCTGGATGGGTGCACACGCCGCCGATTTTGGCCGATGCTAAGCGCCACACACTTCTCAGCTGCCACATTCGCCTTCCTGGAAGCGCTGGCCGCCAACAATAAGCGCGACTGGTTTGCCGAACACAAACAGGATTATGAAGATACGGTGCGCACGCCGGCGCTGGCATTCATTGAAGCGGTGGGCGAACAATTGCCCGAGATTTCACCACATTTTGTTGCCGACTCGCGCAGGATGGGCGGCTCGCTGATGCGCGTGTATCGCGACACCCGCTTTGCCAAAGACAAGACCCCGTACAAAACCAATATCGGCATCCAGTTTCGCCACGAAGCGGGAAAAGATGTGCATGCGCCCGGTTTTTATGTGCATATCAGTGCAGCGGAATGTTTTGTCGGCGTCGGCATCTGGCACCCGCCATCCGATGCACTGAGCAAAATCCGCACCGCCATCGTTGAACAGCCACAAACATGGTCGCAAGCATGTGAGGATGAACAGTTCAGGCGTTTCTTTAGCCTGTCCGGCAGCAGCCTGAAAACCGCACCGCGCGGTTTTGATAAAACACACCCCTTGCTGCATGATCTCAAGCGCAAGGATTTCATCGGCATTGCCAATCTGCCGCCGGCGCTGATCGAACAGGATGACTTCAGCGCCATTGCCTGCGATTATTTTACTGCGGGCAGGCCGTTGATGCGCTTTCTTTGCAGCGCTCTACGCCTGCCATTCTGATCATCCCCGTTGATGACCATTGCACTCGTCCATCACATCGGAAAGAATCCTGCCATTATGTTAGCCACCCGTAATTTCACCATCGCATCCCGGCAACCGGGCAGGTCAGAACAATGACCTCCACCATTCTGTTTTTCGCCTCCGGCCTGCTGACGCTCATCTGCACCATCATCGTCTGGCGCAATGCCCTGCAACGCAAGACATCCTCAAACCCGACCAACAGCATTGCCGGCATACTGGCAGCGGCAATCATACTCAATATCTGGGCTATCCACCTGCTGGATTCGATGACGGTCAACGGTATCAATTTCACGCTGGCCACCGGCGCAGCCGTGATGACCCTGCTCATTCAGCTGATTTACTGCATCGGCATCCTGCGACATGGCATTCAGGGGCTCGGCCTGTTTTTACTGCCGGCAATTACGGTTCCGTTATTCCTGATCCCGTTACTGCCGGAAGCCAATGCGCCCAACTGGGTGCAAACCTCCTCACTACTGGAAACCAGCCATTTGCTGATTTCCCTGCTGGCCTATGCCATCCTGACACTGGCCGCCATTCATGCGGCCATGCAAATCATGCTGGATCGGGCGCTGAAGAAGAAGCGGCTGTCCATACTCATTCAGGCACTGCCGGCACTGGTGGATATCGAGCGACATATGTTTGCCCAGGTCAAGGTGTCAACGGTGCTGATTGGCATTAGCATTCTCACCGGTCTGGCCTGGCAATGGGTTGATTACCATCACTTCGCCCTGCTCCATCACAAGGTGTTACTGGCGCTGTTCACGTTCGGCGTACTGGTGCTGTTGCAAGTCAAACGCCGCCGCGCCAGCTGGTCCACCCGTATTGCCAGCCGCACTGTACTGACCGCTTACGGGCTACTCATGCTGGCCTATTTCGGGGTCAAATTCATTCACTCCCTGATGAATTGAGGATATCCATCCAAACGCATGGGCATTGACGGTTTTCCATTCTCGCTGGCCATGGCAACGCTGTTTTTTCTACTGCTGTTATCAGCGTTCTTTTCCGGCTCTGAAACAGCCCTGACCCGAGCCCGCCGGGCCAGCCTGCGTGTGCGCAGCGAACAGGGCGATGCCGGCTCGAAAAAAGCCGAAGCCATGCTGGAACAACCCGAACGCATGCTTTCGACTATCCTGCTGGGCAATAATTTTGTGAATATTTTTGCTTCCGCCCTGGCCACAGCCCTGTTTGTCGCCCATTTTGGTGATATGGGCATTATCTATGCCACCATCGCCATGACTGTCGTGGTATTGATCTTTGCAGAAATCCTGCCCAAGACCATCGCCGTAGCACATGCCGAAAGCATCGCCTGCAAAGTGGCCGGGCCAATGTCCGGCATCCAGACCCTGCTGGCGCCGCTGGTCATCGTGCTGTTGAGCATCATTTCAATACTCAAACGCGTACTGCGCGTGCCCGAACGCACAGAGACACCGCTAACGCACAAGGAACTGGCCAGCATGATTGATATCAGCGCCGAATCCGGCGTGCTCGACCAGGCTCGCGAACAGATGCTCAACAGCAGCCTGACGCTGCACGAAGTCGCCGTGAAATCACTGATGACGCCGCGCAAACAGGTGCGTTTTCTGGATGGTTCGCTGAGCGTAGCGGAATGCCTGAAACTGGCATCGAAGGAACCACACTCGCG
>CAZXAI010000235.1:0-2644 GCA_964638265.1 uncultured Zetaproteobacteria bacterium | reverse complement strand
TGTCTGGAGTTCTCGCGTCCGGTATTGCCGGGGCTGGATGTGGTTTATGATGCCTTTTCTTTTAATATCATCCCGTTGATCGGTGAAAAAGTGACCGGTGATCGCGATTCCTACCAGTACCTGGTTGAATCGATTCGTCGTTTTCCTGATCAGGAACGTTTTGCCAAGCTGATTCGCGGCGCCGGCTTTGATCTGGTCAAACACACAAACATGAGCGGCGGTATCGTCGCCCTGCATCGGGGTTATAAATTATGAGAGCGGGATTCGGAACATCCTGTCCTCACCCTTTTAACGCACGCACAAAAGCGCGGTTTTGCGCGTGCTTACTAAAGCCGCACATCCATGTGCGGTGTGGAGTTCTCTCATGAGCGTGATGTTTCTGCCACTCAGGTTGATTCCGGTGCCGGTGCAATGCGTGGTGATGACTACCGTGCTCGAACTGGTGTTTTCGCGCGATGAATCCTTAAAACCCTTTCTGAGCGATCTGGAAGGGCGCGTGTTTCGCATCCATGTGCGCGATACCAATGCCGTTATGTTTCTCGGCTTCACGCGCGGCAAGGCCTGGGTGCATTCTTCCTATCAGGGCGACGTCGATGTGCGCCTGAATGCCACCACAGCCGGTTTTGCCCGCATGTGTTTCGGCCATGAAGATCCGGATGATCTGGTGTTTCAGCAGGTATTAAAACTCTCCGGTGATTCCGATGCCATGCTGCGTTTCAAAAAACTGTTTGCCGCCGCCGATCTGGACTGGGAACGTGAGTTACGTTCAGCTTTTGGCGACTTCTTTGGTTCAAGGGTTGCACGGGCGGCGCATGCGCTGGTCGAGGCCGAACAGAAACTGAGCGAATCATCCCGGCAGGCCGTGAGCAACAGCCTGCGCGATATGGATATCCCGGATAGCGAGCGCCTGCAGGCATGGCAGGCCGGTGTTGAACACTTGTCCCACCAGATTTCACGCAGCAAAGGGCGTGTGACCCGGTTGGAACATCAACTGGAACATCTGCTTGAACGCCCTGAATAAACACCCGCTGAGCTGTCCATGAGATTACCCGCCAATATCCGTCGCAATCTGCGTTTAATGCGCATCGGCCATATTCTGGCCAGCCACGGGCTGGCGGCGCTGGCTGTACGTATGCGACTGTTTTACCCCTATGTCTGGCTGGTTCAACTCTTTCGCGGTGATGAACTGCCCAAGGATATCGGCCCGCAAATCCGTCTGGTGCTGGAACAGCTGGGGCCCACCTTTATTAAATTCGGCCAGATGCTGTCCACCCGTGTGGATCTGCTGCCGATGGATGTGGCTCTGGAGCTCAAAAAGTTACAGGACGATGTGCCGCCGGAACCGTTTGATCGCGTACGCAAGGTGCTGGAGCGCAGCTTCAAAAAACCATTAACCGGTAAAGAGGGGGCTTTTGCCAGCTTTGACGAAAAGCCCATCGCAGCCGCCTCGATTGCGCAGGTGCATTTCGCCGAACTGCAGGATGGCAGGCGCGTAGCGGTCAAAGTGCGCCGCGATCATATCAGTAAAACCATCGAGTCCGATCTGGCCATTCTCAAGTTGCTGGCCTCATTGTTTGACCGCTATTTCAGCGAATACCGCCGCCTGAAAGCGCCGCAGGTGATTGAAGAATTCGCCACCACCATACGCGGCGAATTAAACCTGCGCGCCGAAGCCGCCCATGCCAGCCGTTTTGCCGAAAACTTCGCCGAGCTCGAAGGCGTGCGTGTACCGGATGTGTTATGGGAATACACTCACCACGAGGTGTTAACGACCGAGCGTATTTCCGGCCTGCCGATTGATGAAAAAGAGGCGCTGGAGGCAGCCGGGCATGATTGCCTGAAACTGTGTGAACGGGCTGCACTGCTGTTTTTCCACATGGTGTTCGTGGACGGTTATTTCCATGCCGATATGCATCCGGGCAATATTTTTGTGGCCGATGACGGCGATATTGTGCTGGTGGATTTCGGCATTGTCGGGCGTCTCGATATCAAATCGCGCCGCTATATCGGCGAAATGCTGATGGCTTTTCTCAAGGAAGACTATAAACGCTCGGCTGAAGTGCATGTGGAGGCCGGTTATGTGCCTGCCGACACCAATATCTCGGCCTTTGAAGATGCATTACGGGAAATCGCCGTACCGATTTTTAACCGGCCATTGGCTGAAATTTCCATTGCGGAATTATTGCTGAGCATGTTTGCCGTCACCGAGCGTTTCAAGATGGAAACGCAGCCGGAATTATTATTATTGCAGAAAACCATGGTGGTCATTGAAGGCGTAGCCCGTGAACTGGCTGATCAGGTTAATATCTGGATGCTGGCGCGCCCGATGATCAAGGAATGGGTGACGCGCCATATCGGACCAATCGGCAAGGCCGAAGCGATTGCCGGAGAAGTTCAGGGCCAGTTGCGCGGCTGGATGCTGCTGCCAAGTAAAATCGATGGTGTGTTATCCCGGCTGGAAGCGGGCAATGTCAGCTTCAGCACGGAACCGTCACGATTGCCGATTGCCATCGGCGCCATGATGAGTGCATCGGGTGGTGCCTGGCTGGCCTGGTCGGCAGCGCATCAGGCATCCACCATGATGATGATATTTGCTGCATTGCTGACCGGATGTGGTTTTATACTCACCCTGTCCAGATCATAA